>JASMLX010000076.1 GCA_030748495.1 Candidatus Poribacteria bacterium
CCATATTTATTTTTGTAGCAGGTTTATTTCTCCTTTTAGTGTCTATCGGTTTGTGCTTCCATCGAAACAAAGTTCTGATGTTAATTCCAAACCGTTTTGATGTTTGTTGGTAGGTTAATTTTTCCTGTTCTTTGATTTTAAATACCTGTTTTCGAAAGCTTGTTTCATATGTCATACCCTATTATGGCATATTATATGGATTTAGCTATATCATCCCGGACACCAGAATATTCCGCTTTGCCAACGCCTCTCGGAACGGCTGAAAATCTTCGGGGGTCAAATGCCCCCGTGCGGCAAAACCCGGTACGGAAGCAGTACTAAGAAATATCTCATTGACAGATGCCTCTCGACACCGTTCAGCAATTTGATCTATATTGCCGCCCGCATGTATTGCTATTCTCAAGGTTGATTCTCCTTTGCGGCCTTCCCTGCAGGCTCCCTTCGGATGCTTACCCAACACCAACTATTCTAGCATGACTGTACGTCCTGTGCCAAGAAAATAGCGTGGGTCCAAAGGATTTCCAACTCCTCCGGTCGTCAAACCGACTCGGTTTTGAAAAGCCTAAAGTTTTTCTTGGCTGGCGGCGATTTCTCTGTCCATCGGTCAAATTAAACCGTTCAATGGCACTGGTCTGAGGCTGTTTTCATCCTAACTTTGGAACCACATCATTGCGTTTCCCTTTGCCCAAAATGGGACCGATTTTCACTTCAACCCTCTGTCCTCCCCGGCGACGTTTGATCTTCTTCGCAGGCAACTGATGAGGAACCCGCATGATCGGTGTTCGGAAGAGGCCCCGGGAGACTCCTTCGCACAGCCGGATCAGGTTGCCTAAATGCGGGCCGAATTGCTGCCTTTCGTAGCAACCAGGTTAGGAGTAAATTTCCCCCTTGATTCCCCTCCTCATGGGGTTGAACAGGCTTCTGTTTTGGGCTAAACGCCCACTTCTCATCCAATTCCAAAGCCGAAACATGTATATTCTGTCCGTTCTGCTTGTGCAGCCCCTCACTGACTTTTCTCCGCTTACCCCAACAAATCTGAAACCCTATCTTTGCAAACATGGGTTAACTCAGCGCTGTCAACCACACCATGGCCGTGGTTGACAAGACTAAATGATGGAAGCCGCCTTGGATGCTCGAATTTGGCGGTTGATCAAAGCACGCCCTTTGCGCGATGAAAATTGAAGTTGACATTCTGTGCATCTTAGATAACGGACTTGATCTTTGCCATCGGTTTGACCAAGGATCAGGTTTTTGGCTCCTTGCTGCTGATATTTCTGGCAATCCGGGTTCCACAACATATGCCTTCTATGCCTGGTCTCCATCGCCGCCTGCTGCCGGTTGGTTATTGTTTCGCCACTGGATGTTACTAGATCCAACTCCTTTGGTCAACAATCCTGGGACCGTCTCAGGACTCCATCTAAAATAGTGTAGATGGTCTGGTGGATGAAAGTACGCCGCGGAAAGCCTCCAGCGTATGATCAGTCATTTCGTAATAGAGTGCTATCCGCATGATACTCTCGCTAACTTATGCAATTAAACGCTAGGTGGTGCCTCAGCATCAAAAATCAACTGACACGGTTTTTGACGTACCTACTTCAACTCCAATGTCTTTTTCTTTCTCAAATATGGGTACCTCCCTCAGCCTTAAATCCAACAAAAAACTTGAAAGGAGGTAAAATCATCATCCCTAACCTGGCTTCTGATGTAAAGCTCACCACTCACAGTATATCCGTTGATGGGATTTTGAATCAAAAGACATGGTGCTTCAGTTTCGATGATGGTTAGTGACTCCAAGAGGCCAACATTAAGGCGATGATCAATAGCTCGCACCACAAATTGATGCTGTCCACTTTCCAAGCCAATAGTAACCGTATTTTGCTTAGCTGTTCCTGACCATTGGTCATCTCAATTATACTGGCACTGTAGATGACCAGGGTCAGTTTCAATATTCCTCCCTCGCTAATCAATGCCAACAAAAGTTCGATCTGTCACATAAGTACGGCCATCAAGGATGTCGTCCCCATTAATTCTAACCAGTATATGCGTGACAAATCGGGTGTAAACAGTGGTGTGGCCTGGACGCAGGGAGCTTAGTCTTTCATCTGCCACTAACCGGCTGATGGGCCAGGCGGCGATTTTCTGCTCCCGGTAGGGAGGCTAGCGGCTATTTTGAATCAGTTAACGAAAAGCTACAACATTGTCGACTCCTTTTCGACTCCAATTCGGTCCTCGCCGTTTGAGCCGACGGCCGATCAATAGGTCAATCGTCTTTTCCACCAAAACACCACGGATGGAGTATCCCCTTTTGCTGGATTTGTTGCACGAAAAGGCTGAATTGATCCAAATGCTTGAAAAAGTATCGGCTCTCGAATTACACTTGAGATGGTTTTTCGACCAAGAAAAGTCACCTCCCCCAAGAGCTTATAATGAAAACCATTTTGCCTCCTCGTTCGTCAGGCCAGCCGACCACTGCTTCGAAAAAGAGAGTGGTCTAGCGGGTGAAAAACTGGAGCGTCTATAGTCGCTTGTTGGTCCAGCGGGGTGGCTTGACGGTATGACGGACCGGCTCAAGGCAGCACCCAATTTCTTGACTCGGACTGGAGCATTGAGACAGCCCAGACGTTGCGCCAACTGTTCGGTTTGGCCTGGCGGCAGACCCAGGGCTTAGGTCCAATCACGGCTGGAGTCACCAAGAGCTAGAAGTAGGAATGGCGGTAAAGCCGACTGACAAAGTGCGCCAGCTGGGATTGAAACTGTATGGGGAAGGCGAGTAGCAGGTTAGTCAACACGATTGGGTTCAGCAGCGCAGCTGGCGCAAATTGCATGTGGCAAATTGCACCTGGACGTCTAGGCCCACAGTGGTGAAGTCGTCGCCCAGACCTTGACAGCAGCCGGCACCGATGAGGCGTGGCAGATCCGGCCTATGCGGGAACAGATAGGCGGTGAGATCGGCCGGTTTGACCGCCATGGTGCTGATGATCAGTGAAAAGTCCATCGACGGTCGGCTTACTCCCCCAAGCCCGGGGCGGTACGCTATCGACAGATTGAAGCGCACAACGGGCGACCGCAGTCCATCCTGCACATGGACGGAAAGAATAGAAACGGTAGCAAGGGTATCATCAACGGAGCTTAGCCGAGAGCGACACGGCCCGCGACAAGCGCATTTTGGAGCCGCAGTTGGAAAGGACAGCAAACCGAAGGGCGGATCGGATGTAGCATACTCAATTGGAAGATACATCAGGGTAAGCCCGACTCTTATCAGGTGGAGATCAGGAATTGAAAAGAGTACGCGCAGGACAAGCACGAATCGTTATCGGTTTATGCAACAAAGCTCATGCTTTTGGGCTTTTCACCACAGTAGTTATCAAATGGGAATGCTGAATAGCCACCATGTGACTTGGCCTCGCCGGCAGGCAAGGCCTGGAGCGGATACAGAAGTGGCTAACTCAGTCTCTGGCCTCTAGGGTTACCACCCGGCTTCCGTTTTCATCGGTATGATTTCAACGCTTTTCTTGGCTTTGATGCGTACCCGCTTTTTGTGGTGGCCCTTTCACCCAGCAAGTGTATGCCGTCTCCAACAGTTGGGGCATGCCTATTTCCGGGGTTCCATTTTTCATCGTCTGGGTGGTTAAAGGGTTGGTTCTGCGACACGGTGGGTTCAGACAATATCAAAAGCTAGTTCCATTATTTATGGGATTCATGCTGGGCGAATAAATCCTTTGAGCAGGGATTTCAGCTGTTGTTAGTGCCTCGAAGTGTTGGTTGCAGAATTACGTCAACCCCAAATATGGCTCTGCTCCAAAGCAGGTAGATGTATCAAAAAAGGAACCAAGACGGCTGACCATACAATGCAATCAAATGTGGTCTTTTGTTGGCAACCGCCATTGTTCGTTGTGAGCTTATTTGTTGCTAGGTACTTTTGCAAATGTCGGTGAATACAAGTTTTGTACTTTCTCCAGGCCAGTGAAACCATTTCTGTAGATTGGCCCTCATCTTTGAGTAACACAGATTTTATACGCTTAGCCTCACGCCGGTCTAGTGCTTTTTCACAGCCCCGATTCCAATTTTTGCTTTTCCGTCATCGAGAGGTTTATTTCAATCATGTAGTAGTATGTATGATCCTCAAACATTGAAAAATCAAGCATTCTCATAGATCATGGGTAATATCTACCAACAGTCTGGCGCCTGGCCACTCTTTTGGTACAAAATGGTGCTTTAATGAGACCCCATTCACTATTGGGAAATTAAAATAGGTTCATTCAGGTTGTGTGTAAATATAGGTAAGTGTTTGGGGCTGATCTTGGCGTTAGCAATAGCACCAACTACAAAAAAGGGTAAAAAAACACTTTCTCTTGACACCATATTTAGCAGGTGTTATACTTCCCCTGCTTTGCTGAGAGGCGTTGAATCACAAGCGTTTCTCGTAGAGTAATTGATCTTTGAAAACTGAATTAGCGTGAGAAATGCCATGCGATGCAAGATGTTGCATCGCACTGATAAGGTATACGAATATTCTCGTCAAGGTTCACTTCTGAAGTGGGCTTGAGAAAACGACTTTTTGGAGAGTATGATACCGGCTCAGGACGAACGCTGGCGGCGTGGATTAGGCATGCAAGTCGAACGAAAATCGTAGCTTCGGCTGCGAGGAAAGTGGCGAAAGGGTGAGTAACGCGTAGGTAATTTGCCTTTGAGTTAAGAATAACATACCGAAAGGGATGCTAATACTGAATACGATCGAAGTTGCTTCGGCATATTCGATGAAAGGCGTAAGTCGCTCAAAGATAAGCCTGCGTCCTATTAGCTAGTTGGTGAGGTAACGGCTCACCAAGGCAACGATGGGTAGCTGGTCTGAGAGGATGGTCAGCCACATTGGGACTGAGACACTGCCCAAACTTCTACGGAAGGCTGCAGTCGAGAATATTTCGCAATGGGGGAAACCCTGACGATGCGACGCCGCGTGGGGGATGAAGGCCTTCGGGTTGTAAACTCCTTTTCTAAGAGACGAAGATCTGACTGTATCTTAGGAATAAGCTCCAGCTAACTACGTGCCAGCAGCTGCGGTAATACGTAGGGGGCAAGCGTTGTCCGGAATCACTGGGCGTAAAGCGTGCGCAGGCGGCTATGCAAGTCAGGTATGAAATCGCTTGGCTCAACCAAGCAACTGTGCTTGATACTGCATAGCTTGAGTACGAGAGGGGAAAGCGGAATGTACAGTGTAGCGGTGAAATGCGTAGATATTGTACAGAACACCCATGGCGAAGGCAGCTTTCTGGCTCGATACTGACGCTCAGGCACGAAAGTTAGGGGAGCGAAACGGATTAGATACCCGTGTAGTCCTAACTGTAAACGATGGGTACTAAGTATAGGGGGGATTACTCCTCTGTGCTGTAGCTAACGCGTTAAGTACCCCGCCTGAGGACTACGGCCGCAAGGTTAAAACTCAAGGTAATTGACGGGAGGCCGCACAAGCGGTGGAGCATGTCGCTTAATTCGAAGCAACGCGAAGAACCTTATCCAGGGCTTGACATCCTTTGACAACTATAGAAATATGGTGTCCCCTTCGGGGGCAAAGTGACAGGTGCTGCATGGCTGTCGTCAGCTCGTGTCGTGAGATGTTGGGTTAAGTCCCGCAACGAGCGCAACCCTTGTTGTTAGTTGCCAGCACGTGATGGTGGGGACTCTAATGAGACTGCTGGTTAAAAGCCAGAGGAAGGTGGGGATGACGTCAAGTCCGCATGGCCTTTATGCCCTGGGCTGCACACGTGCTACAATGGCTGGTACAGAGGGTCGCCAACCCGCGAGGGGGAGCCAATCCCTTAAAGCCAGCCCCAGTTCGGATTGGAGTCTGCAACTCGACTCCATGAATGTTGGAATCGCTAGTAATCGCGGATCAGCATGCCGCGGTGAATACGTTCCCGGCCTTTGTACACACCGCCCGTCACGCCATGAAAGTTGGTAGCATTCTAAGCCAGTGGCCTAACCTTTTGGAGGGAGCTGTCCAAAATGAGATCAGCGATTGGGGCGAAGTCGTAACAAGGTAGCCGTAGGGGAACCTGCGGCTGGATCACCTCCTTTCTAAGGAGCACTCGGACATATAAGTTAGCCTACTCGTGGCTAGCGTCCGTATAGCTGCCTGCGGGCAGTCGCTCAAAGATAATACCTACTGGTGCTTCTTGCATAATTCAGTTTTTGAAGATTCTTATGGGTGTATAGCTCAGACGGTTAGAGCGCACGCCTGATAAGCGTGAGGTCCCAAGTTCGACTCTTGGTACGCCCATTTTGTGGGGGCGTAGCTCAGTTGGGAGAGCATCTGCTTTGCAAGCAGAAGGTCAGCGGTTCAAATCCGCTCGTCTCCACTTATAGAGAACCTTCGATAGTACCGTAGGTTTTTCTTACAGGTGTTGTTGTAAGGTTCTTTTGTTCTTTGAAATTTTGATAATTGTGCTAACTGATAAGGTTAGCAAGAGTACCTTGAGGAATTTTGGCTTTAATGTCAAAGCTACTAAGGGCTCACGGTGGATGCCTTGGTGCTAGGCGGCGATGAAGGGCGTGACAGACTGCGATAAGCTTCGGGTAGTTGTTTATATGCTTTGATCCGAAGATTCCCGAATCGGGCAACCGGATAGGTAGTAATACCTGTCGCCTGTGCGGTAACAGTACAGGCGCGAACCAGGAGAAGTGAAACATCTCAGTACCCTGAGGAAAAGAAAGAAAACTCGATTTCCCGAGTAGCGGCGAGCGAAACGGAATCAGCCTAAACCAGGCATACACGTATGTCTGGGGTTGTGGGACCTTCAAACAGGCAGCGGTCTTTTAGCTTAACGTCCCTGGAATAGGGCGACCAGAGAAGGTTACAGTCCTGTGAGTGAAAAGAGACACCTGCTTAGAAGGAATCCCGAGTACCACGGGATAGACGAACCTGTGGGAATCCAGGAGGACCACCTCCTAAGGCTAAATACGTCCTAGCGACCGATAGTGAACAAGTACTGTGAAGGAAAGGTGAAAAGTTCCCCTGTTAGGGAAGTGAAATAGAACCTGAAACCGTGAGCTTACAAGCTGTGGAAGTGCGAGATCGGGTAACCGATGTGCATGACCGCGTGCCTTTTGCATAATGAGCCGGTGACTTACTTTACGTAGCAAGATTAAGCTTTTCCGAAGCGGAGTCGTAGCGAAAGCGAGTCTGAATAGGGCGATAAGTTGCGTGGAGTAGACCCGAAACTGGGTGATCTATCCATGGGCAGGATGAAGCATATGTAGAAGTATGTGGAGGTCCGAACCCACCAGGGCTGAAAACCTGGGGGATGACCTGTGGATCGGAGTGAAAGGCTAATCAAACCCAGTGATAGCTGGTTCTCCTCGAAATAGCTTTAGGGCTAGCCTCATGTGTTTGGCAATGGTGGTAGAGCTCTGGTTGGACTAGCGGGACTACCATCTTAGCAACTCCAGTCAAACTGCAAATGCCATTGCCTGAAGCATGGGAGTCAGTCTGCGGGGGATAAGCTCCGTTGACGAAAGGGAAACAGCCCAGATCGCCAGCTAAGGTCCCAAAATACAAGCTAAGTGGTAAAGGATGTAATGTTACACAGACAACCAGGATGTTGGCTTAGAAGCAGCCATTCATTTAAAGAGTGCGTAACTGCTCACTGGTCGAGTGACTTTGCACCGAAAATGTACCGGGGCTAAGCTTGTTACCGAAGCTGCGGATTCTAATCTAATAGACTAGAGTGGTAGAGGAGCGTTCTATTGTAGGACGAAGGTAAATCGAAAGACTTACTGGACGAACTAGAAGTGACCATGCCGGCATAAGTAGCGATAAAACATGTGAGAAGCGTGTTCACCGAAAACCTAAGGTTTCCTAGGGCAAGGCAAATCCGCCCGGGGTTAGTCGTATCCTAAGGCGAGGCCGAAAGGCGTAGTCGATGGGAATCAGGTTAATATTCCTGAACCACCGAGGGAGATTGAAATACCAAGGGACGCAAAATATGAGAACTGAATAGGTGATGGTCCGAAGCGTCAAGGGCTTCTTCTCTTAATAAGAAGCTTCAGTTTGATTTTTTGCCGAGAAAAGCTTGGTGTGGACGAACTTTGGTGTACGTACCGTAAACCGACACAGGTAGGTGAGGAGAGAATCCTAAGGTGCTCGAGAGAACTCTGGCTAAGGAACTCGGCAAAATGATCCCGTAACTTCGGAAGAAGGGATGCTCGCAAGAGCCGCAGTGAAATGGCCTATGCGACTGTTTACTAAAAACACAGGTCTGTGCTAAATCGCAAGATGATGTATACGGACTGACGCCTGCCCGGTGCCGAAAGGTTATGGTGATGGGTGAAGGGGCAACCTGGAAGCTTTGACCCGAAGCCTCGGTGAACGGCGGCGGTAACTATAACCGTCCTAAGGTAGCGAAATTCCTCGTCGGGTAAAATCCGACCTGCACGAATGGCGTAACGACATAGGCACTGTCTCGGCCAGAGACTCGGCGAAATTGTAATACCGGTGAAGATGCCGGTTACCCATAGAAAGACGGAAAGACCCCGTGAACCTTTACTATAACCTGATATTGGGTTTTGGTGTAGCATGTGTAGGATAGGTGGGAGACTTTGAAGTTGGGGCGCTAGCTTCAATGGAGTTGCCCTTGAAATACCACTCTTGTTGCCCTAGAATTCTAACTTTGGTTCGTGTATCCGGATCAAGGACAGTGTCAGGCGGGTAGTTTGACTGGGGCGGTCGCCTCCCAAATCGTAACGGAGGCGCTCAAAGGTTCCCTCAGCGTGATTGGAAACCACGCGTAGAGTGTAAAGGCACAAGGGAGCTTGACTGCGAGACAGACATGTCGAGCAGGTGCGAAAGCAGGACTTAGTGATCTTGCGGTGCTGTGTGGAAAGGCCGTAACTCAACGGATAAAAGGTACTCCGGGGATAACAGGCTTATCGCGCCCAAGCGCTCATAGCGACGGCGCGGTTTGGCACCTCGATGTCGGCTCATCACATCCTGGGGCTGTAGGCGGTCCCAAGGGTTGGGCTGTTCGCCCATTAAAGTGGTACGTGAGCTGGGTTTAGAACGTCGTGAGACAGTTCGGTCCCTATCTTCTATGGGCGTAGGAAATTTGAGAGGAGCTGTTGCTAGTATGAGAAGACCGTGATGGACGAACCTCTAGTGTACCAGTTGTCACGCCAGTGGCACGGCTGGGTAGCTATGTTCGGAAGGGATAAACGCTGAAAGCATCTAAGCGTGAAGCCCACCTCAAGATAAGATTTCCCACAGAGTTAATCTGATAAGGATCCTTCGAGATAAGGAGGTTGATAGGTCAGGTGTGTAAGTGTGGTGACACATTCAGCAGACTGGCACTAATAATCCGAAGGCTTTGACTTTTTTTATACTATTTCGTTAATTTTCAATAAGGTACTCACTAGCAGTCAGGCTAGTGCAATTATCACTATTTTGAAGCCTTCCCTGAAAGGGGAGCTTCTTTGTACTTATACTGCTCTGATTATATTTTACCCTCCGGCTAAGTTTCGGGGTGTGTTTTTTTTTCTTAGAAAAGTGCAAGTTTACCCAGTGACAATAGCAAAGGTGATCCACCCGTTCCCATTTCGAACACGGCAGTTAAGCCCTTTAGCGCTGATGATACTTCGGGGGCGACCCCGTGGGAAAGTAGGTCGTTGCTGGGTTTTTTTTATGCCTGCTTGTTGCTTGCTTGTTAGTGAAATAGCTAGACTTTTTTGAGGCTATCACCTAAACTCGCCTCTAACGGTTAATGAACTGGCAATTGATAAATAGTCACGTCCCTCCTCCACGTGATCCTGATTGTAGCTGACCCCCAAGTTCAAGTTAGCATTCAGTTTAGCGCTCAAATTGTACCTCATTTGTAGCGTTGTTTCGTAGCGCTCAGACCTCTCTTCCCGATTAGCACCAAATCTTTCCCGTCGAACCACGGTCGAAAAGGTATTACTTAGATCCAAGTCGTGTTCTAATTTAATAGCTTTTCGTCGAAACGGAATTCGAATTCCGCTTTCTAAACTAAGCTTATAGTCGACGTTAAAACTGGGAGTAACGATCAAGGAGAAACTGTTAATTCCGGCGCGTTCCTGATCACGGAAAGTCGTCCTAACCCCCAATGTAGTGCGAGTTCCACTTTTCCACGAGTGTCTCCAACTAACCGAAGGTTCATGCGATAAACTGCCACCGATCCGAGCGTTGATATTACTATGATCTCGGGTCATGTAACGGTAACGTAATTGAAGTGTAGAAGTGTTTTTGGAGTTAAAAAGTTTGAGATTACCGTCATAGCTTACGGTATTGGATTTGGATGAAGTACTAGACGACTTCATAAAGCTGTTGCTGCGTGAATAGTTGCCACTGAGAGAGGTCCAGGACCAAGGATCGACAGAGGTCCGGACGTTGTAGCGGGTGCCGGTTCTGGCGCGAGAGCGTCGTTTATCCCCCTCCTCAAACTGAACAATCTCCGCTAGAGAATCGCCCGACTCCAGTTGTCTTAAATAGTCTTGGGTATTGAAACTAACATCGCTATTCATCGACAATGATTCTACACTCCTTTGGAGCAGACCTTTAGGTTTTTCTTTGTCTTGCTTCTGTCTCTGCAAAAGTTTTTGATCTATTTCCTGTTTATCTTGCTGAATCCAATCCCCTTTCAAACTTTCCGCACTCTCGATACTATCCCGATCAATACCCATCTCTTCCAGTCGATTTAATTCGTTTTCTTTCTCGATCTGGGTACTGAAGTTGGATTCATCTTCGGTCATATCTCCCATTGCTGGATTTTGGGTGGATTCATCATTAAGAGCAATGTCACCCTTTTTCGTCTTTGGCTGTCGATTGAACAACCAGCCAAACCAAGATTTTGGTCGGACACCAAGTCCCAAACGGATATTAGCGTTGATGGAGGCATCTTTTGACTCACCAAACCAATTTTCGTTAAAGCTCACCTGATTAGTGATTGTGGGTCGCATCCCTAGCAGGTCTTTATTGATTCTCGGGTTGATGGAGAGTCGATGCTCGCGGGCAGCTAGAACATACTCCTCTTTATCTTTTTTTATCTCCGAATCTGATTTTGACTCGGTTTGACTTACAACTGACTGATTTGAAAGAGAAGAGTAAGGTGAGTAAGAGGAAGACTTTCGATCTCCCTTTTTCTCCAGTTCACGCCGTACATCGTATCGGGTATTAATACCAAAACTCTCGAAGGGTTGAAGGTTCAAGGAGATAGATCCGGTATCAACCTTTTCATCTTGATTATAGCCGTAATATCCACCATAGGAAGATCTGCCCGCAGTAGTCGAGGTGGCCGTCGATGTATCTGAATCGACATCTTCATGTCGATACTGCAGATCCAGTCCAATGCGTTGTCCCAAGTTATAGCGAAAAGTTCCGGTATAAAGGTCACTCAACTGCGAACCTTGCCGTTCATTCCAAAAATCTTGCTTATTATAGGCAACGCCTAACATCGGCCATTTAGGTAAACTAAACTGCGCTGATATATCGCGATTAAGCGTTTTGCTTTTTCCACTTTGATAAGAGCTAATCGATCCTTGCCTGCTCTCAGTTTCTGTCTCTTGATGACTAATGGTATAGCGAATCGGCAACCAGCTAAACAAGGTGAGATCAGTATTCAGGTTGTAGTCGTTGTTAGTTGTACTATAACCGCGGTCGTACATGTTTTGCCTGCTGGTCTGACCGGCAGAACTTTCAAAGTCTTTATCTTGACTGGCGAACCCACTCTGAATCTTGAGAAGTTGCCCTAGTCCGACTGATAAATTGCCGCGACGTGCCCAACCTGACTTAACCAACGGATCGCTCAAATGAATGTCGTTGACCCAGACTTCACCACTCAGTTCGTCGGTTTTATCATTACGTAACCCCAGCAGAATCCCACCGATGTTTTTTATTGACAAATTAGCGCTGTTACTCCCTTTAATCGTGAGGCCATCAGGATGCCCATCGGGCTGTTGCAGATCATCGGTATCCTCTTTGACAGAGGAATCAACATCCTCGGTGTTAGCGAAAGGTAAGTTGGTTTGAGGGATTGGATCAGACCGCTCATTTTTCCGTTCATCTCTCAAATCAATCTCAACCAATTTCCAACCTTCAAAGTCAGTTGGCATAGTAAATTCATAGTAATCAGTCAGATTTTCAAATACATTGACTTCGTCTTCAGCATCTTTCGACGGATCAGAAAAAGGGTCATTAGAAGAATAGTAGTAGGTGGAACGATAACTGGATCGCAATCCTGTCGATGCTAACCGCATTACAAAAGTGGATTGGCTTTTGTCTCCATATAACCAGAACTTGAGCTTATTGTGCTTAGAGAAATCTTGCCCCTCCCCTTGTTGACGACCCCGCAGTCGCTTGCTGGTAATCCCAAACGACTTAGGTAGTAAATTATAGCTGAGAACCAGTGATTGCTCCTTTTGGTGCGAGGAATCAAAAGCAAAATTAACATTGGTGTAGGGATGCAACTTACGGAAAAGTTTGTTATCTTTGAGTTGATCATAAGCTACCTGGTAGTCGTCAAAGTTGTAATTATCTTTGGTGGCAACTACAAATCTCTCGTCAGTATTGGTTAAAGGAGTACCGTTTTGAGTGACAATCCCCTGCTCCCACTGGTTGCCAACTAATTCGATCGATGACCATTGAAACTGCCCATAAGCTGAACCGCGCCTATTTTTTTGCAACCAAAACCGAAGGTGTTGAACATAACCCAAATTCGGAATTCGATCTCCGTGTGGAATTGCTTCTGTCAGTGGAATGCTAATAAACATCCATCCATTGTTTCGTTTTCGCTTGATCCATTCTTCGGGGATTTTATCGAGCGGTAGTGAGATCTCTAAGTAAGCGTTGAGGTCATCCAAGACACCATCCCCGTTTAGATCTTCTGTATCCAATGCTTTGTTATCGGCCCCTAATCGAAGCGATGAGCGCAAGCCGTCTTCAGGATCATAATCCCAACCTGTATCTTCTCCGGTGTCTAGTGTTCCGTTAGCGCGATACTTATATTCAATGGGCAAATTTTCCAGATCCAGGTCAAGGGCATCAATTTTACCGTCTCCGTTGGCATCGTCTAAACGCTTGGGTAGATCTTCACTATCCAGCCGGAAGTCTAAATCTGCATCTTCACTGACTACACCGATATCAATATGCAAGGTTACATTATTATCACCACGGGGTCGAATCCACATTTCGAGAGACTCACGTTGCGAGAAATCCGCCCCTGCGGCTGAAAGGCCGTAGGAGAAACCACCCCATTCTTCAATCACATCGCTAAGATCGTAACCAATCTCCATAACCAGTAATTCTTCAGTTGAACGTGCCATTGGGTTGATGACTGAGGCCGGTAATCGCTTATTCCGCATGTAATTGCCAACCGCTTTGTCATCCTTCTCATCGCTGATGAGTTTGCGAAAGACAGCTCGATTTTCGACCGTTGGAACAGCCAAATCCGGTTCAACCTCATCACCGTTACTATGATAAGGCACACTTGCCATTCTCCAGTTATGTTTGAATGAGGAGACATTGGTGGTTTCTCTTGCTCCCTCCATCCCATCGATCATGGATAGACCAACACTATTGGGATTGTTATGCGAAAAAGCGGCTTCCCCACTAAAATTGAAAGTTAGTGGAAAATCCTCAACATAAATGAAAGGGACGGGATTGACCAACCATGCTAAATTAAACTTTTGTCCAAAACTAGTATTGAGATTGAAAGCTTGTAATCGGCTTGGTACCTCGTTTGGATCGGGGACTTCGATTGGCTTCTGTCCCGTATTGATAATGTAACCGGTGGAGAGGTTAAATCCCTGCTTAAAGACCGGATTAAAGTGTGTTCGTCCACCGGTCCCGTACATCCCGCGTCTTGATCGGCCTCCCATGCCAAAACTAGACGAACCAAAACCGGAAGATCGACCGCCAAAACCAGAAGATCCATATCCTCCTCCAAAACCGGAAGATCGACCGCCGAAACTGCTGCGACCAAATCCTCCACTTTGCCCCATTCGGCCTCTGCCAAAAGCACCGGTACTAGAAAAACTTCGATCGGAAGACCCCTGATCCCGAGATCTATCCATCGTTCCCATCAAACGGTCAAAGCGGTTGAACTTTCTTTTGATCCCTTCCCTTTCCTTTTTTTCTTTAGGGGTATAATCGTATTCCAACCACATCCCCGCTACTGTCTGTTGCAATGCCCCACCAAACGGAGCGCGTTCAAACTCGACTTCAATTTCATCATACTCATCAAGTTGAATGCTCATAAAGCGGAGTGTGCCAACTTCGTAGATCATCATATAGTCGACGTCTCGTTGCAGTTTACGCCCATTCAATCGAACTGTTTCACTATTGGGGATAACAAACAAGCCGACATTGTAGCTGTCGGAATGGTAGGCATAGTCGGCCTGGATAGTATAGATCTGATCTCCATAGCGCGAGTTTTCAGCATAGATAGCCTCATTATTTAACTGTTCACGGTAGGGATAGTATGGGCTGTCAGGGTCTTCGACTATAAAGGGCCGAAAAGCGGGAAAGGTCAAAATCCCACGATCGAAATCGATATATTCCGGTTCTATGCGCCCGTCACCGTCCTGGTCAAGACCGAAGATTTGAATGTAAGGAATATCACCCTGTGGGGTATTGAACGATTCTCCTGCCCCCTGACGCCAAATTGTCAACTGAAAATCACGAGGATTGATATTGCGATTACCCAAACTGTAAACTCGACGCGATTCGGTACCCCGTACCGCTTTGTCTTTGAGGGTGACGTAGCCAAGGGCTTCCCCCTTTTCGTCGATTGATCCATCGCTATTCTCATCGTTAAAGACGTTCTTGGGCGAACCGACAATTCCACCCCCATCCCCCAGATGCTCGTAGGCAACGACAATCTTATAAGCCGGCGAAACTGAGACCAAAAACTCGACTTGCCCCGTTTCGTAATCGATATTGTAGTCTTGCCCAGGGTACTGCAGATTGAAATATCCTTGGACAGTTCGTTGCCCTCCTTGATTATTGTTAGCAACCCCATCGTCGATGTAGATCTCCACACTCCCTTGTTTAACAGGAAGATAAGAGTCGTGAAGCAAACCATCCTCGCCCAGTTGGATAAAATAAAAACGCTCCTTAACGTAGTTATGGTCAGCGATCTGTTGTCCTCGGCCATAACCTGCGCGACGTGATTCACCGCGAAATCGCCTACGATCAGTAATCCCCTTCGATCGAGAACCGAAAGCGGTTAGTTTAGTCCCTTTGTATTCGGCGATTGCCTCTAGTCCAAACAGGTTACGGTTAATATCCAGAAACCGGGTATTAGGTAGATTGAGTATAATATCACCAAAAGCTACTCGTTTGAGGATGCCTTCCGGTTTACCTTCATACCAAACCCGGATCTTCTGCTGCTTGGCGCCACCAACTCCACCACTATAGCCACCATAGCTACCGTAGCTACTGCCACCAAAAGAGTCGCCGCCAGAGTCGCTATAGTCGACTTCAACATGAGTATGTTCTCCGACACGACCATGCAAGCCGACTTGCAGGGACTGACGGATATTGATCCCACTGGCACGTGGCGCACCGCCTCGAGACATCGAAAACCCGCTGCCATAGCTCCCACCACCATAGGAATCGTATCCACCACCATAGCTGCCGGAACTGCCATAACTAGAATAAGAGTCACTGTAAGAAGAACTCAAACCCAGATCTAATCCCGAATTATAGGAACTGCTATATCCGCTATTCATGCCGTAGAAGCTATAGCGGTCGGTTTGGCCAAAGTAATGTGTCTTATTGAGTTCAACCGTGACCGATTTGTGACCGGTGATTTGCAGATTGGAATTGAGGGGAAGGTCAAACCCCTCTTCTTTGATTTCGCCTTCGGGCCGATAAGGGTCGAACTCCCATAAATCTCTAAAATCGAGAAACTGTGGTACTCGTTTCCACCGATTGATCGAATAAAGATATTGGGCTATGTAGGGAGGGCGTTCAGGTGCGACTGACGTTGTGGGAACAGACGTCTTATCTATAAGCGAGGCTTTCCATTCTCCAGAAAGATCTGATTCGGTCGAAGTTGTTGAATCACCCTGAAACTGGAAAGGTCGAGTCGCTGATGGTTTCCCATCAGATAATTGATCCGAAGAGGAATCAGAAGCTAACTCTGGGTTATGAGACTCTTGCTTGTTGGTTTCTCTTTTCTGATGACTAATCGATATTCGCTCATAGGCCTGTGTTAAAGCCGAATTTTTAGGCACAACTTCGGCCCGTGCAAGTGAAGGTAGTAGATAGGGCCGGAAAAAAAAGACCAGCCCTACCACATATAAACAGCGAGAATATCTACGAATGGCAATCAAACAGAACCTCTGTTACACAGTCAAAGAATAAGCAATTCAGCATATTGAGTTTTGGTACACCGAAACACTGACTGCCAGAGATCTTCTTTCGATGCCTGTTGCGAATCAACGGTTTATAGCGACAATGCGTTTACGCTAGTCTGATACCTATTCAGCTCTTCGATTAACGATTAAACTAAATCGGTATTTTCTAAAGATTGATATTATTTCGAACTTGTGATAGTATCAAACGAATAATGGGAAACTCGGATAATGAAACAAGAGACTTGGGGCCGTTATGGAAATTGATGTTGTTCAACTGGCGCGAGAAATTATTGCCATTAACTCAGTTAGCCGATGGAGTAATGCTGAAGTTTCGGATTTGCTGGAGCAAAAACTGAGAATATCTGGCTTTGAGGTCGAGCGTTTGTCTTATACAGATGAAAACGGTGAGCAGAAAATCAGTCTAGTTGGGAAAAAAGGAGAGGGTGAAGACGGGCTCGGTTTTTTCTCCCATTCAGACACCGTACCCGGCGATGAATGGGCTTGGGATCCATTTTCACCGAAAGTGGAGAATGGTCGCTTGATCGGACGTGGCAGTTGCGACATGAAAGGACCATTAGCCGCAACGCTTACTGCAGGAGCTTCAATTGATACCAGGCAGCTTAAAAAACCACTTTTTATCGTGATTACAGCAGATGAAGAGATCAGTGGAAGGGGAGCTAAACAGGTGGTAGCGGAATCGGTATTGTTCCAAACTCGCGGTCCAAAACACGGAATTATAGCCGAACCGACTGAAATGCAACCTGTTTACGCCCACAAAGGTGGAGCAAGGGTGGTGGTAACTGCGTATGGACGGTCGGCGCACACGAGTACCGACCAAGGAATCTCTGCTAATTTTCTGATTGCTCCCTTTTTAGCTGAAATGGCCAAATTGGTAGATCTATTCAAGACCGACTCATCGTTTATGAATCAAGATTTTGATCCACCGACCAACGGCTTCAATATGGTGTTGGATGACGGGGGGTGTCGTCCCAATGTTACTGCGGGTAAAACGGTGTGCACTATCAGTTTTAGGCCAATGCCCAACGATCGCAGTCACGACATAATCGCAATGATAACAAAAAAAGCAGAGAAATACGATTTTGAGGTACAATCACACAAGGGCGACCCCTTTTATATTTCTCCGCAAGCTGAGATTGTCCAGGCCAGCCTAACGGCTACCTGTACGTCAAAACCTCAAACGGTGCCTTTTGGTACCGATGCACACTCTATCAAGGACCATCTGGATTTAGTTATACTAGGGCCAGGGAATATCGCTCAGGCACATACGATCGGCGAGTGGATTGACATCGCTCAGTTGCAGGCCTCCGTCGAGGCTTATCAACAGATAGCTCTTTCGCTCTGCACTTAACCTGAGATTTCCTACACGGATTCCTTACAATAGAGAAGAAAGTAACCCGTAACAATCTCCTAAATTAATTCTCCCAAATTGGTTGATTTTCATTGGAATGCATCTAGCTTCAGAATTCTTAGAACTTACACAGAACCGAATACGATCACATGATAACGGCAAAATCTTTGAATAAAGCGCTTGACCTGCTCAAACTAATGGGTATAGAATAATACTTAATCGCCTGATCTCAACTCAGAGTGATAAAGCAACTGATGCTCCAAAATTTTAACCTTCGACCTAACCGTTGCCCGAACATCATTTGGATCTTTGGTGATCAACACC
Organism: Candidatus Poribacteria bacterium; assembly: GCA_030748495.1. Lineage (GTDB taxonomy): Bacteria > Poribacteria > WGA-4E > WGA-4E > UBA9662. The sequence goes on from JASMLX010000076.1 coordinate 18,059, forward strand.
GAGCCCAAGCCCTCAGTTATCGTGGCGATCTGAATGTCTACACACCTAACATCGATAATTTGGCTCGAAATGGGATACGGTTTGATAACGCCGTGGCGGGGGCACCGTGGTGTACACCATTTCGGGGGGCGTTATTATCTGGAACTTACCCCCATCAAAATGGAGCCATACGAACCCCATCGCCATTGTCGTCTGAGATTCCAACTATTGCGACTCCTTTCAACAAGGCTGGCTACCATACAGCCTACTTCGGCAAATGGCATCTAGATGGATCAAACTCGCGTCAGCATTTTATCCCGCCAGAACGTCGTGGCGAATTCCAATACTGGATGGGTTACGAAAATAATAACAATCAGCAAGAGTGTTATGTCCATGGCTCAGAAGGGAATGATCCGGTGCGGCTAGCCGGCTACGAAACCGATACCTTAACGGATCTGCTGGTCCAACATTTACAAGATCATCTTAAATTTTCAACTAATACTGTTGGACCAGCAGCCCAAAATGGATATTCTGGTGAGTTAGACCGGCTAGACTACCAACCCTTTTTTGCGGTTTTGTCGGTTCAACCTCCTCACGATCCCTACGTCCCACCCACCAACCCGGATCATGGTTGCCGACGGATTCATCCGGCTGAGATCCAATTTCGACCTAATGTGCCAGAGGTGTCGTGGATACGGGAACGAGCCGCTGTCGACTTGGCCGGGTATTATGGCATGATCGAGAACTTGGACTATAACCTCGGTCGTCTGCGTCAAGCCTTAAAGCAGATGTCGATTGACCGGGAGACCTACCTGATCTTTTTCTCCGACCACGGCGACATGATTGGCAGTCACGCCCAGTGGGGGAAGTCGAGTCCCTGGGAGGAATCAATTCGGATTCCGTTTATTGTAGGAAAAGTAGGCGGGGCTGAAAATATGCGGATTGGTCATTGCGACGCCGTCATTAACCATGTCGATATTGCTCCGACGAGCCTGGGGTTATGCGGAATTCCTACGCCAGATTACATGGTCGGTCACAGCTACGCCGCGCACTGTATCCATTCAGATGCCTCCGAATACAACGGTCCTCCTGATACCACCAGTGAGCCTAAAAGTGCCTATCTCCAACAAATCCCTCGTAAAATGCACTATCATACGGTTAATCGATCCTGGCGTGGTGTGGTAACGCGAGACGGTTGGAAGTACGTCTGTACCCCGAAGAACGACTGGTTACTATTCGATACGCAGGAAGATCCATACGAACAGGCCAATTTCGTCTACGACCGATACTACCAGAACCAAAAAGAGTATTGTCAAGATCTACTACAACAGTGGATCACCGAAACAGGCGATCAATTCGAATTACCGGATATTGGACTCCCCTAACATGGCTCAAAAGAAGAGACCAACCATTTCAACCTCGATGTCGAGAGAGAGGTTAATCACTACCGATGGTGAATCGTGGCAACAACTACAGATCGAAGATGCGATCCATCAAATTGAAACCGAATCCCGATTGGAAAATGCGGTTGGTTTCCAAATGGTGCTCGACGCATTCCAAACTATGAACAAGCATGTAGCCTTAGCCAAAGACCAGGCAGACTGGCTATTGCAAAATAGCCCCTATCCTGGTGTGCTGGGTAAGTTTGACGATGCCGGGATTTTGAACGATACCGCTTTTCACCTCCATTGGCAGGCCGCGCGAACCATTATCCAACTTTACGATCAAATGGCCGAATACTATAACCTCGAAAAGCCAGAATCTTAAAACCCCTGGAGAACCAATCTATCATTCATGACAGAGGGAGTGCAATGCGTGTTAATAAAGCCGTTCAACTGTTAGAACAGGATCAACCCATCTATTATGTCGGTGGCCATACGGGCGCAGATCTGAGCTATCAAGCCGGAAAAGATATGGCCCACACCCCCGCCGACTACATCAATATCGGAATGGAACACGGTGTTTTTGACCTGGCTGGGCTGGAGCAATTTATACAAGGTCTAGTGGATGGTGGCCCAACTAATAGTGGCCATCGGACTCCGGCTGTGATTGTTGAGATGCCGGTGGATGGCAGTAGCGCTGATGTCATCCGGGCCAACGGGTGGCAATTTCGACAGGTACTGGCCCGTGGAGTACACGGTATTTTGCTCTGTCACGCAGAAAATCCAGAGGCGGTTAAAGCCTTCGTTGAAGTCTGCCGCTACCCTTTTCAGACGCAGGGTGTTGGTTCTTACCTCGAAGTTGGGAGACGTGGTTCGGCCGGGCAGTCGTCGGCTGCGCCGATTTGGGGCGTTTCGGTACAGGAATATCTTGACAAAGCCGATCCGTGGCCTTTGAATCCAGAAGGAGAACTTCTGCTAGGCCTGAAGATCGAGAACCAAAGAGCTTTACAAAATGCCGAAATGACGACCCAGGTGCCCGGTATCGCCTTCGCTGAGTGGGGACCCGGCGACATGAGCATGTCGTTCGGTTATCGAAGCCTACCCAATCCCCAGCCGCCAGAAATGGTTGAAGCCAGAAATCGGATTTTTTCCGCCTGTAAATCCGCTGGCATCGCTTTTTTGGAAGGATCTTCGCCCGACAGGGTTGCCCAAAGTATTGATGAAGGTGTCCGAATCATGTCGGCTGGTGGTGCGGCGGAGGTGGCCAAGGCCGGGCGATCCTACACCAAACGTACTATGCCAATTTAGAACATCCAACCGGTGCCGACAGTACAGTTGGTACACTTCGAATAGGAGGAAATTAATAGCGTGTCTTTAACTCCACCACAAGTCGATCAATTTCATCGAGACGGATTCCTGGCAGTAGAGAATGTTTTGACGCTGCTGGAAATAGAAGCCCTCCATCTTCGACTGCAAGACATCGGTAATCGGATCGTCGACTTTCCAGAGCAGTACATTCAGGTAGAACCACAGGTAGCCACCGGTAAAGCGACAACTGATCCTGTTCCGTTCAATAATGTACGGAAGATCTGGAACCTGACCAAGTATGACTGCCTGTTCAAAACCTATGCTCGACATCCGAAAATCGTCGATATAGTGACCCAACTAATAGGTCCTGACCTGAAAATCTTTGTCGATCAGACTCTCTGTAAGCCACCCAAAGTAGGATCGGCCAAACCACCACATCAGGACTCGGCCTATTGGATTAATATCGATCCACCGGATCAGGTTATTTGTTGGATGGCACTTACACCATCAACCCTAGATAATGGATGCATGCGCTTTATTCCGGGGACACATAAACTGGGCGTAATCGAACATAAGCACTTAGAAGACTTTCAGATAGAAGACGATCACATCGATTATGATAGCGAAGTGGCGGTTCCCTTGACGGCGGGTAGTTGCACCTTCCATCATAGTTTGGTCCACCATCGAACTGGGCCAAATCCAACGTCACAGCCACGGGTTGGTGCTACGGTTGCCTATATGAGCGCCCACTCTAAGTTTATCGGTTCTGGCGAGCCGCCAGCATACGACTTAGTGGCAGGCCAATCGATCCCAGATTGTGTTTAAAGTTATCGACCTTTAGTCTAACGGGCTTACTTTCAAGCTTTAAAAGGGAAATAAAATGTTTGTAGCCGATTTTGAAACCTATATGCCCGACGAATTTAACGATGCGCCATATGGAAAGGCCGGTGTTTTGGCAACCGCCGACGCGGCTGGAATTGATATCTGTGTGGTCTTCCCCGGTGGCGTACCACCGGACCCACGGGAAACGAATGCGCATCTGTTGGCGGAGGCAAAAGGCGAATCCCGCATTCTACCGGGATGTTTAATTAATCCAACCATGGGCAACGAAGCTGTGGATGATTTGAAAAGGTGTGTTGATGCAGGAGCCAGAACTGTCAAGTTGATGGCAGCCACCCACTGTTACCGGATTGACATGCCAACGATAGATCCGGTTATGGAACTAGCACACTCGCTTAACATTCCAGCCACAATTCACTCCGGTTCTCCAATGAGCGGATGTTCACCAGCCTCTATTGGAACACTGGCTCAACGACACCCAGAGGTCAAGATTGTCATGGACCACATGGGCTATCGAGAGTGGGTTGGTTTGGCGGTTCAAGCGGCAATTAACAATCCACAAGTTTTTCTGGGTACAACCCTGATCGCGGCAGCCGAACCCATCACCGTCAAAAATATTGCACGGGGCGGACAAATTGGTGCCGAGCGTATTGTCTTCGGCTCGAACGCACCAAGCGGTGTTGCCATCCATGGGGTTAACGGCATCAAAAGTGTTGGATTTACACCTCGGGAAGAAGCACAAATCTTAGGAGAAAACCTAAAGCGGATCTATAGTCTTTGACCAAAGAACTGAAATGCAAAACCTGTGGCAGACGTTTGATATTCGCCTCCACTAAAAGACTCTTACCTCACAATTAGGTTTCACTGAAGGAGAAACAGGCTTGGTGCTAAAATTCCAGTACCATCGTCCCGCTCCTCTTCACTCACCATAATATGACCTATTACGTCCTACTAGATAGTACAAGATAGTGCTAGATAGTGGTAGTACAGCGACCTCTTTAGCCGTCAGTTCATCGGAAAGATCAGAGACAACCCCGATTCAAACATTCTGATTCTCTTTTGGATATGGCCTCTTTTAATTACAGGGGTGATGATGCCATCAGCCATAAACGGCAACAGGTCATCCAACTGCGGATCAACTCACCACCGAGAGGTGAAAACTGCTCAGCTAGAGACTCGTGGAGCAGTTTCAGCTCTGAACGCTCACTATCCGTGAGTTCACTCTTCAGAATCACGCAGAAGTCGATGTCTCAAGTGGGAATTGCGTCCGGGCAGGCTGCAGCGCCGTAGATATACGTTGCGTGGAGTTTTTCTCGAGAGTATGTCTCAGGCCATTGGTGAACGCTTGGTTGATAATGCGGACTTGTTGTGAAGTTGACATTTTCTATCCTTCGCTAATATTACCACCAAAGCTTGGCCTATTGGTCGTTGCCTTCAGTAGGCTTGTAAGATCTGTTTCCCTTCTACTGTGTGCTAAGGCATCGTCACTCCATGCGGATGGCCCAAATTTATTCTCACGTCCTCTAATGTTTTAGAAGGATCAATTCAACACAGTTAAGGTTGGCGTGCCATCAGATCGGCGATCGCTTTTTCGACGACCTCTTCCACCTCCGGCTTGAAGGGGGCACTCTGTTTCCAGCGTTTGTAAGCGTGAACTTCATATCCGCCTTGAGTCAGGGCCTCAGCCGTCGGCACGTAGGTTTGGCACCCTTGCGTATACCCAAATGCTAATGTGGTTTCAGCATCTCCCTGTCGCTGGGCATAAATGCCGTACTCCAAGAAGAATTCACCGGATAGTCCAACCCAATTCAACTCACCCAGCTGCAACCTTGAAAAAGTGTAGGTTTGATAAGTTGGCATACGATCCTCCACCTGTTCTGATCGAACTTGCTGAACCCATTGCCGTTGGGCAACCTGAAACCCGTCTTTCCAGGACGTTGGCGAGTCACTCTGTCTTTGGGATTTGATCGACTGGGCCGCTATCTGATCCAGTTCATCTTTTGATAGTGGGTTGGCAAGTGGTAACCGAGGTTTGCTGCGCCAAGTATGAATAGCGTCAATCGAGAGATGACGGCAATTTTCCAGCCCATCCTCCACGGCTTTTGCCAACGCCTGACCACATGAAATGGCGTCTGCTTCGGTTCCCGATCGAAAATGATCTCCTGCGTCGAGGCAAGGTCTGACATTACCAAAGACACCAGGTAGAAATAGAGCTACTGCCGGATCATATTCCTCTTCCAGCGTGAGTTGCGCCCAACCTGGATAGTCACCGGAAACTTTGGGGCCTAGCAGAATGGTCGGATGACAACAGTAACTGAAGAGAACGCCAACCAAGGTGTTGTCAACTCGGCGACAGCTAATTACCGGCACACTTTTATCGACTACTCCATCCGGATTAGGAGCCATGCTGCAATTGCCGTTTTCATCAATCCGGCGGCGATTGACGTTAAAGTCACAGGTGGACCGACCAAACTGGAGAGTGACAGGTTGCAACTGCAACATTAGAGCCGCAATTAAGCTGATCAGACGATCTTTTAGCCCTGTGAAATAGGGGCTGAATCCGCCATAGAGATCAATTGGGCACAAAATCGGCGCTGAATGGCTGTGACTCCCTACTATCCATATCCGTTCGGTAGCGACTCCGATTTCCTCGGAGATAGCCGATTCTAAGTCTGCAACCTCGGCTACACCGATACCAAGAACATCCAATGTTATAATGATGACCGGCGATAAGCCCGCCTTCAGGACAGCCACTCTAGCGCAAATTTCATCCAATACCCCCTCTGGCTGAAAGAAAAAATCCGGGAAAGTATCGTTGATGGGTGGTGTGATCGAAACCTTGCCAAATGCAGTCTCCATATTTTTACCTCTTGAACATACGTATTCAACTGACTTTATTCAATTGACTTTTCACGTATCAAGTGCAGATTGTAAGAAAGATTTAAGAATAAGAATAATTGGATCTCCGCTAATCTACATCAGATCTTGGCTCAAGACCGTCGGACACCAGTATTTTTCAATATATTGAATTGCCAGTTCGGTTCCTGCTTGATGGCTAACGTAAGGGGCCATCCTCGGATTATACATGGCATCGGTTAAATCTCTAACCAACACACAGTCGACGCCGAGGCACGTCATCGTTTTGACAGCAAAAGAACGGGCCAAGATACACATATTGGTGGCTACTCCTATAATCAATAGGATTTTAATCTCTTTACTCTGAAGCAGGTTGTAGACCTCCTGACCGTTGTCTGAAATACCGTCTTCCGGTCCAATCTCTATGGCCGGGTGTTGGCGTTTCCAAGCGCTATAAGTTCGACACTGCGGTTCGTCGTCGCAACCGCCATCTGAAGCATCGATCGGCTGTGGTGGGTCTGGTAAATCTTGGGGTATGGGCATCTTAACATACTTTAGTTTTTGCATCATCCGACGTTGCTCGAACCCCTGATAAAAGTCCATGGTGTCAGAGGGGGCATGAATAATCTGTGCCCCTTTCTGACGGGAAATGGCAACGACTTCGTTGGTCTGTTTGGCGATCTGGTCAAAGCGACGAGTGGCGCTCGTACACCAATGTTTGTCCCAAAGATCACACAGTAAAATCGCAGTTTGACCAACAGGAACCGACCGTTCAAGCTGAACAGAATGCCATTCATTGTTACCTTTAAAGGGTTGGACCTGTGTGCGTAGAGTCAATTGAAAGTCAGACATCGGGTTTTCTCCTATTAAAGTGGCTTTTGAAATAGAGCTCCGCCAAACAGAATGACGAAAACTCATAAGCCGGTTATTTGAGGTAGATGTTCGGCGACAAATCCAATTTCCTGCCTAATTCGATCAACTTCATAAACTGAATTATATTCGTGGCCTGGCTGCTCAAAATAGGACAAATCGACCTCATTTCCCCACCAGTTTCTAAGGATCTCCACCACTGGTACGGCTGTCCAGGCCTTGGGGCCGGTAGCGTTCATTATTCTTACGCCGGGCTGATAGGATGCTTCTGCTGATATGGCGAAAGCACGGACCGCATCAGTTAAGTTCATAATAGTGAGACCACCCAGACCCCATTCTGGTAGAGGCGCAACTTTTTTCAACGGTGGCATCCTGTCATCGGCGCATACACTCGAGAGGCGCAAGTTAATAACGTCAATCTCTTCTTGCTGTCGATGGCAGTATCTGCTAATCTCTTCCATCAAATACTTGGACAAGCCGTAACCGTTGCGGTCAAGACAAATGTGCTCATCAGGGACAGGTAGCTGAAGGGGTCGAAATTTCCTGCTCTGAAAACCAACGGCGGCGATAGAGCTAGCCAGAACATACTTTTTGCAACCGCGGTCAATCAGGTAGCGCAATAAGCAGCGGGTACCCTCAACATTTACCAAAAGACAGTCGCGTTCTGCCACTCCACCGGTGACGGCTCCTAAGTGGACAAGTACATCGATCCGATAGCTGTCGATCTGAGTTAGATCTTCAAAAGAAGCGAAAGTGCCCTTAACCCAGGGCAGGCTCAGTCCGGGATCTTTTCGGCTCATGCATATAACTTGATGATTTTCAGCCAGCTTACGGCTCAAGCCTTTCCCGATAAAACCGCTAGCACCTGTGATCAGTACAGTGCTCAAAATAGTACCTCCATAACACAATTTATCTTTGCTTTGTCTACGCGCTAACTCTAAATTTCGCGCTGATTCTAAATTTTTATATATTCTTCTACCACAATAGTAGCGTTTCCTATCCTCTATCTGTGATCCAGACGCTTCTTCCAGTCAGGAAATTCCTTGGTTAGCAGGTCTTAGGCCTGGTGGCCAAGCCAACAGTAGCCATTACGCTGTTCGGAGGAAATTCCATCTTTCTGGGGAAAATCTGCTCCTTCAGTACAGGGAGATCTTCTTTCCACGGATCGTTCAGTTCCAGCAGGTTCTTGAGGAGAGGGAAGTCCTCTATGGCGGGAATAACTTCCATGGTCTCGGGAAACTTCTCCTGCAAAGGGGTGCGCTCGGCAGCAACAGCGACGCTTATACTACCGGCGGTGAGGAATACGACAACAATCGCCCAGGTAACATTCTGGCGGATGGCCATGTTAATCTCCTAAACGTAACCGTTCACTGGTCTCAGAACCACTCTGAAGCCGTTGTCCACTGAACAGTACAGGTGATACTTTCGTTGAAACTGTTTGTGTTGTCAGGCCCTTAGCAGCCTAACCGACCGACTAAAGCCGTAGGCCTTTTCCCATCTTAGCCACATTTATCATCATACCAGAAAGTTATCATTGCGTCTATACCTAATTGACAGTTGAGCCGTAGCCTGCCAGTCCAGTCTCACTCATGAGCTGAACATGGATACACTGTGACCAGCAGAGATGACAAAAGACAATTATAGGGGGAAAAGAGACCAAGAGGTAGCAACCAATTCGTAAGTTACAAACAGCTAAAGCTACTACAGAGTGTTGAGCCGACAGCATAATCGGTATCATTACCCCTACCCGCTAAAAGGGCCCGTAGTGGGTATAATACCTGGGACTATCGGTTATAGTAACTTTGCCCCTGACTTTTTTCACCTCTTCACCCGCGTAGAATACAAGAGATGCAGGGCTCGGTCACACAGGATCTCGCTCTGCGGAAATATCCGGCGATGAAAAATTCACTTTCACGAACGGAGGATCCAGATGAAAATTACAGAAATTGAAACTATTGCCTTGTGCGTCCCCTACGAAGATCGTATTCGTAAGAGATATTACCACTTTGCTATGACTTTGCTATGACTGAGGAGGTTACCGTCTATAAATTTCATACCGATACTGGTCTCATCGGCCTGGGAGAGAATCCTGGGGCCCCCTTCGATCAAGAGCTACTGGATGCCTATCTCGGTACCAATCCATTCGATCATGTGATGGGACAAGGACGGTTCAACCTCGATATGGCCTGTTATGATTTGATGGGTAAACACCTGGGACTTCCGGCATGGAAACTCATGGGACAACAAATGCGTCGATGGGTGCCGATGGGTTGGTGGATGCCCTGCACGTCTCCCGAGGATAGTGCGGCTGAAGTACGAGTTGCCGCTGGACGTGGATATCGCGGACTCAAATGCAAGGCCCGAGCATTTTATGACGTTGTTGAACAGTCACACGCCATGCAGAAGGTTGCACCACCGGACTTCGGGGTGGAGTTCGACTTTAACGGGTCGCTGATAAATGTAGAGAAAGCTTTACCCATCCTGCGAGAGCTGGAGAAAATCCCGCTGGTCAAAGGAGTAGAAGAGCCAATTTTTGCCTATGATGTCGAAGGGTGGAGGAGGCTGCACAGTCAGATTCGCCTTCCGTTCTATCTGCACGGGATAGGCGTTATCTGTGAAGGGGCTTCCCGACAGCCATCCGGTCCTTGGATCAGCCTTCGTGCAGGTGATTTCGATGGTGCGCTTTGTAGTCACGAAACCGTCAGGAGTGCATTAGCGTCGTGCTGGGCCTTTGCGGCGGCAAACACGCCGATCCTACTGCAGTACGTTGGCACCGGGATTACCACGGCGTTTGCCTGCCATTTGGGCGCTGTAATGCCAACAGCCACCTTGCCGGGCGTGACGACAAGTCATGCCTATGAGAATGATCTGATTACCGAAGCGCATAGCGTTCAGCGAGGATTTATGAAAGTTCCTGAAGGAGTGGGTCTGGGCGTAGAGTTAGATGAAGATATGGTGAAACGTTATTCTCACCTTTCAGCGCCAGGTAGTGTGACGACATATCTCTGTCGTCACACTACCTGGCGGTATCAAACACTATTACCGAAACCTGCAGCAGGCTGAACGACTCATGAAGCAAGGGGTAGATGAATCTTTTGCCCGCGGTGTCCGGCTAGATGAGTGGGAGGACGACGGCAGTGATGAATTTGACGGAACCTGGAAAAAATTACAGGACAACGACTGGCCAGTGTGGCAAACCTGAACACCAATTATCTGAGGCGTATGCAGAGCAAAGGAAGAGACAAGAAATTAGTATAGTCGGCTAAAGAGGGTTAACCGTAAAAGAGACCGATCCGAGATAGGAGGCCCAAACGGAAAATCCAACTCTAAACCGCTATGCCAAGCTAATTACAGAATGCAAGACCCAACATTGTTGGCTGAAGGCGCATCCAGTTTTCCCTTAGTTTAAAGAGAAAAGGAGAAAATTGATGCTGGAAAGAGTTATTGCAACCTGTTGTTTGGTTGTTGACCAGTTAATCTTCCTTAATCATAGTCAAAATAGACTTTGTGCCCCGATAGTGCGCCAGCCATTGGCCACAGGCTAATCAGTAAACTGAGAATTAACCTTCTGAAGCAGACTGAGCGTAGCATGATCCAACCACCTACTTCAGGATCACCATCTTGCGTGTTTCTGTATAATCTCCCGCCTGTGACTTCAGGCGCGCCTCAATCTGATAGAAGTAAGTTCCTGAAGATACTTGTTCACCATCTTCAGTCCTACCATCCCAATAGATAGCTTTACTAGACTCAACATAATTCCCTGCTGGTATATGACCTAATTCAATCATTCTGATTTGCTTTCCAGTTACGTCATAGATTTTAGCCGTGACTATTGCATCTTGGGCAAGTTTAAAAGGAATCCAAGTTTCTGGGTTAAATGGATTAGGGTAATTGGCTAGTAATTGAGTCTGCGTTGGTAATCTTTCGGGCAGGATAGCAATTAGAATATTCAAAGCAATTTCTTCTTCACTAGATCTGTTTGAATTAGACTCCAATTGATCTATGGCTGAAGCAATATGATGTTTTTGTAACGTCGTCAGTTGACGATGCGTGGTTAATTCAATTTTAGAAATCATAGAAGGTGCAGCAAGCAGCTAAAGATTGACCAAAGTTTCCAGCTACTATCACCAAATCGAAGATATTAACTCCACCATCACCATTGACATCACCCATAATGTCAGTACCAGTTTTACCGAATGATCCTGCTGCAATTACTAGATCAAAGATGTTAACTGTTCCATCTCCATTAACATCTCCTGTGAGTTTTTGTGGTTCTGGTTGACTTACTTCACCAGCAACTGTAATAGTAGTTTGAATAGGATCTGCAAATCCATCACTATTTTCGGCATTGATTACTACTGAATATGCACCAGGAACAGTGAAGTTAGCATAAGTGACAGCATATTTCCCATCACTGACTTTACCTAAATCAAACTCATCAAAGGCTAGATCTTCCCAACTACTGATTTCTGCTTTAGGATCAAATGATGGTGGAATGACAGTCGCATAAACTCTACTCACATCTGCTCCAATTAACTCCACTTCAATTCTTTGTGATGAGATGCCTTTCTTGAGTTCTGTGGGTTGAGTGATAGTTGTTATGTTGGGTGGAGCTGCTAAACTAATCATATTGGCAGGAAGATAGGTTTCCTCCAGCTTCAGATAATCCTCACGTTGATTAGGATTTCCATCTCCACTGCTCTCTATTTGTGGGAATTGATCTCGATGGTAGACCATTCTCTCCATCTTCTGTGCCGCTTGATCAAAGGCATTACTGATTGTTTGATTACTTTCAATCAAACTAAAGAAGGTTCTGGAGAAGGAGGAACTACGAGCAATTTTAGCCTGTTTATCACTACTAGCACTGACAATGATGGTTCTATCCTTATCTACCAGTACTGATTTAATTCCATCCTGAGCAATGAAATTACCACTATAACAAGCCTCAATGACTACAGTTACAGGTGTTCCTTCTGGCAGCATATCCAACCAGGTATCTAGTAGTTGTGGCGACAGATATTTCTCTTTAGTATCTGTTTTCTCCAGCAGGAACTTATCGCCCAGATTATGTGATAGCAGGTAAATATAGAGAGGAACTTGATTATTAACCTGCTTCTTAGCCCAATCTGTTATCGCTTTCTCCAATGTTTCTAAAGTGGTAACAGTATCAGCACCTTCTATATCAACCACACTAGGAGACAGGAAATAAATGTCCTCATCAGCATCAAACCGTCTCTCGGTGAAAACATTATAGACATAGCTAGCCACACTACTGAAGATTCTCCATGCTGAATTAACTTCTGCATTCCCACCACCTAGAACGATAATAGCTTTGCCTACTGTCCCTCCAACTGATAGACCTGCCAGTGGTAAAGGCGCTCCTTCGTCGCTTGTAAAGTCGCCTCCTGCGGAGGCGCCAGAGGTAAAATTCGATCCTGACACACATCGAAACCCGTAGTCGTTGCTCCTACCATTCGGAAAGTTGTTGTTGCGGTAAGCTACCCGCAGGCTGTTAGTATTGCGGGGGCTCCAAGACCCGCCCCGCAACACCCGGTATAAGCCTGAGTCCGGCCCTAGCGGGTTCTTAGCCGGGGATATACTATAGTAGCCCTCATC
>JASMLX010000077.1 GCA_030748495.1 Candidatus Poribacteria bacterium
TTCTTTGACTAAAACGAGAATAGTATCTCACTCGCTTTTTTTCAAATACTAGCTGTTGCACTTACAAAAAAATCCGCCTGAGAGCCAATGCCGTTCCAGACAATGTTATTTTGACTGGAACCTCGATGTGTTACACGCCCCAAAGTAGGTTTTGACCAGTTTATGCCATCCGAACTTTCTGCGTAGCAAGCCACCTCATTTGTGACCTGACGGGTTTCGCTATCATAATGAGCCCCACGATAGTACATTTTGAAGCGATCTTTATCAGCAAAGACCGTATGGTAGAGAGAGACATTGCCCTCCCACGGTTCATCGTGAACGATCGCAATCTCACGAGGTGTAGGCTTGTGCAGGATGAGTGATAGATCTTCAAGGCGATCGACCAAATGTTCATCGATAAACGGTTCTAAACGCGATTCAATATTTATCGCTTGAGTACTCATAGTCGTAATCCTCCATCGGTATTAAGCCTTTTCAGGTAGAAGTTGCTGTTGGGATTCAGCCTCTAAAACAATCTGTTCCCAATTCCATAGTTGTGGAATGTACTCCACATTTGACCAGGTAATCGCTTGATCTGTGTAGTGTGGACTTGCGGGATGGCCAGAAGCGCCAAGCGGTACAATCCACTGGGATTTTGTCCAGTCTGAAGGATCGTAGATATAGCGATTGACAGACATTCCCGTGGCCACAAACTGGTTGATCCCGTAACCTCCAGCAAGGGGAGTATCCCCATCACCATGGATGGCCAACGGTGTCGGATTGAGGAGATCCGCCACCTGAGGAAATCGTCCTGAGAGTGGATGTTGAGGCCGTGTATGATGCACCTCTCCCCAACGCCACCGGGGCAGGTCATCACCTAACTGTTTCTTTAATTGCTGAATTGCTTCTTGTAATGCTAATGCTAATACAGTAGTCCAACTCTGACCTTCAGGTAGCAGCATATTATCTTGATGCTGAATCGCCAAAACGATATCGGTCTGAAACAGTCTAAGGTGGGCCTGGCTTCCAGCTGACAGGATCTCCTCTGCCGATTGGCCCAATCGTTCCTTTAAAAGCCGCTGGGTCACACACTTTTTTGTTTGGGCGTAGATAAGCGGTTGCACCAGGTTTCGATCCATTTCATAGTTCCATTCACGCAATAAATCCTGGGCTTTAACGGAGGCTTGATCCAACGGATTAATTTCTAACAGAGCTTGAGTGAACACCTGAGCGGGAAGCGAACATCTGTCGGCATGGATACGCTTCATTTCTGCCACGGTAGCCTGTCCATGCTCAAGTTCGAGGATTCGGGTTTGAACGCGTTTGGCCCGAAATTCTGGACTAAAATAGAGGCCTACGTAGTAAGGGTATTCATGGCCGGCCACTCGCTGATTGCAGGTGACGATGTAACCGGTCTCAGGATTAAGAGATTTTGGTAGCTCATCGTGTGGGATATAGCCTTGCCATTCGTATTCGGCCGACCAACCGGGAACGACTCCCCAACCGTTGGCCTGCCCACGCACCGGGATTTTACCGGCGTGCAAATAACCGAAATTACCAGCGACATCAGCAACAGCGTAGTTGTTGACCCGATCTGTCCAGTTCCGAAAGGCGTGATGCAGTTCAGTAACTGAGCGGCTTCGCATGGCATCGTGTGCGGCGTCTAACCAGTTTGAGCCTGTGATCAGTCCGGGGTCACTGATGGTTACAGCTAACCCGGACGCAGGGTCACCAGCGATTACGGAACCGTGATGGGTGACGACAATTTCGTGCCTGACCGATTCGTTCGGCTTCTGGTCTGAGATGTCATCCTCTGACTGGTATTGATCTCTTTGGCCCTGCACGTGAATGGTTTCGATCCAGCTTTTTGCTGGCAACCACTCGCCTTGAAACTGGTACTGGTACCCTTCCTCAACGCGACGCAGGCGTTCAATGAACAGGTCCTGGGTATCGGCACCTCCGTATGTCATCCCCCAAGCTACATATTCGTTGTGACAAAAATGAAGAGCACCGGGCACGCCCGGTAGGGAATAGCCAATCACCGAGAAATTGGGACAGGTTAGATGAACTTGGTAGTAGACGCTGGGGGTATCGAGCGCACGGTGGGAATCACCAGCCATAAGCGGCAACCCAGATTCCGTTAGCTTACCAGAGATTGACCAGGCATTAGAGCCCGCGTCGACTTCGTTGAGCCAATTGGCGGCCTCCGCTGTCTCGATGATTTGATCAAGGCCATCCAGTGGCTGGCCTTGATAGACTTCGCCGGGTGGAACAGTTAGCAGATGTCCCACCGGATATCCTTTGACCAGAGATGCAACCTTTTCCGCCCCGATGGTATCTATCAGCTTGGTTCGAAAAAGTTTGGGCTCAAAGGTGCCCAACAGGGTATTACGCATTTTGTAAACAGCCAGACAGTGCCAGCTTTCCCACAATTCCGGTTCTTTCCCCAGAAGGCAGTATTCGATGGGTAAGTTTTTCGTTGTCTCGATGAAGGCATTAACCCCTGCGGTATAGGCATTCACCATCTGTCGGGCAGCTGAATTGGACACCTCATAGTCCTGTTTGGCCGTCCTGCCCAGACCAGCAGAACGCATCAGTCGATCTTGTGAAAGGCCAGACCGTCCAACCAATTCCGACCACCGACCAAGTGCCCGGAAACGATCAAAATCCATGTGCCAGAGTCGATCCTGAGCAGTGGCATACCCCTGCGTAAAAAATAGATCGAATTCATTCTGCGCTTTGATATGAGGAATTCCCCAAGCATCCCGATAAATATCAGTTGGCGAACTGATAGCCGAGAAGTGCATATTAGACGTTAAATCTGGCAGGCTCTTCTCCAGATCTGCGGTTGTAATGGTTATCGACATTTCCACGACTCCTTCTAGTTCTTGATTGTATCGATCTGGTCAGGAATGCTATGGTCACTAATATGATATACATTCATGTTCAATGAAGACCAAACCGATTCAATCAGATGTGGTAAGATTTGATTTTAAACTCGGTTTTTGATACTCACTTCTTTAGGTTGTGTTTTGCCGGATGATCAAAACCTACTCTTGAAAAGGCTTGCACCGGAATGGCAAATTAACTGCCAATTCTCTAATGTCATTCCCATGAAGAAGGAATCCACAACTTTACCAATTGACCAATGTGGTTTCCAAGGGCCCGTTTGTACGAAAATAATTCAAGCAACGAACCCAATAGGCTCGTTGCTTGAATTATTTCTTTGACAACACTACCAAATTTACCCTCGACCCAACTTTAGTTAGCCTAATCGGGAGAAAGTCGAAACAAAGAACGCATGTTCCTAGGAGCTAAACACATATCTTTTCAGCTAAATCCATCCCAGAGCGGTAATGAGAAGCAACAGACAGACATCCGCTGGCCTGTGATCTGGTTAGGAATAGCGCTGATTCCGCTCAATAACTACTGGGTATTCGCTTCACTGCGTTGGGATCAAGGTTTTCCCACCACCATGTCCCTCTTCTTCAATGTGATCTTTACGCTGTCGGTATTGGTAGCCCTAAACCTTGTTATCACTCGGTTTTCACCGTCTTACGCGCTGACCCGAGGCGAATTGTTACTGTTATATACAATGTTATCAGTGGCTTCAGCCATCTGCGGGCACGATCTATTTGAGGTTATTGTTACCAACATCGCAACTGTCGGTTGGCTAGCATCGGAGGAGAATGAGTGGGCGGTTCTATTTCACCAGTATCTGCCCGATTGGCTGGCCCTGACAGATAAACATCGTTTAACCGTCTACTTCACCGGCGAATCCAGCCTCTACCTACCCCAACACCTTAAGTTTTGGTGGCGTCCGGTTCTAGCCTGGTCAGGGTTTATTGTACTACTCCTATTCACTGCTTTTTGTATTAACCTGATCTTGAGGAGACAGTGGATTGAAAACGAGCGGCTTAGCTATCCAATTATTGAACTGCCCTACCGGATGACCTCAAGCGGATTTTTTCAGAACCGATGGCTGTGGATCGGTATTATTCTGGCAGGTGGAATGGATTTTGTCAACGGTTTGCACTTTCTGTATCCGTCTTTGCCTGGATTTGGTGGAGAATTTTATGATCTGCATCCCCTATTCACAACCAAGCCGTGGAACGCAATTGGATGGACCCCCGTAGTCATTTTCCCTTTTGCTATCGGGTTAGCCTATTTCATGCCACTGGATCTCTCCTTCACCTTCTGGTTCTTTTACCTATTCTGGAAATTTGAGATGATTCTGGGAAATATGTTGGGGCTTCACTATATTGCTGGTTTTCCCTTTATTTTTGAGCAATCTTTTGGCGTGTGTGTGGGCGTGTTGTTGATGGCCTTGTGGCGTGGTCGCGGCCACCTGCACGATGTGGTTGTTCTCGCATGGCAAGGGCAAAGACCGAGCACCTATCGTCTGGCGACGCTGGGGTTGATCGCCGGGTTGTGTCTACTCGTTGGTTTTTGGCGGGCGGCCGGGATGTCCTTATGGGTGGCTGTGCTCACCATCGCTATTCATCTAACAATCATAACGGTCATCACACGCATTCGTGCCGAGTTAGGCCCACCCATACACGATCTCCGATCGATGGGACCAGATGTACTTCTACCCAAGATTTTTGGGATGCGTACCCTTGGGGCCAGGAATCTGAGCCTGTTTTCGCTGGTCTTCTGTTTTAATCGGGCTTATCGTGGAAATGCGATGCCGCATCAGCTAGAGGGGCTAAAATTAGCCGAACGATCAGACGTCTCATCACGACGCTTTTCCATTGCTATTATCCTGACCATATTTATCAGTCCATTAGTAGCTTTTTGGGTTGCATTGCATATTGGGTACCAATCCGGCGCAGTCGAGGTTTGGTCGGGTTCGGTGTTTAATCGTACCCAGAGTTGGTTGAACAATCCCATGCCCGTCGACTTGGCTGCCATCGTGACCATGCTTGTAGGGTTGGTCTTCTCCTTCCTAATAGCTCTGGTTCGTCTCCGATTCGTTTGGTGGCCTCTGTATCCGGTCGGTTATGCCATCTCCGGTACCTGGGCTGTCAACTTCTTCTGGTTTTCAGTTCTGATCAGTTATTTTATCAAGCTGGTGATCCTTCGTTTTAGCGGTTTAAAGGCATATCGCCGTGCCGCGCCCTTCTTTCTAGGTCTGGTTTTGGGTGAGTTTCTGGTCGGTAGCCTCTGGGGATTCGTTGGCATCTGCCGGCAAAAACCGATGTACCGATTTATCTGGTGATTTCTACAACCATATCCTCTACAACCGTACAGAGGATGATTAGTTCCCATTCAAATCCGCTAGATAGTAGCCTAAATTGAGCGATTCTGGAAAAGAAATAGATTTTCAAGATAATCTTTGTGCTCCAGAGATCCAGTCATTCTGGAATCAGAACCAGAGCATGAAATCTATGGTCATTTGGATCAGAATAATCATTAAAATGCTATTTTCAGATCCTGAAGGCCCTCGTTTCTCATGCCGTGGATGCACTCATCCACTTAAGCTTTCATGATTTTTTATTGAACCGAAACTAGTTTATTAGATCAACACTAATGCCTATCGGCATGTGGCGAGTAGCAGGTCTATCTGCAATCGCTCAAAAGTAGTTTTGGCTACTTTCAGCATCAGTTGTCTGCCATGCTGAACCAGTTGGCCTGCCGTCTCAAGAAACTGACGCCTGGTGCCAGCATAGGCAGTTACCTCAATAACCAGCCCACAGACATCTTCCTTCAAGGCTTCAAACAGGTCATTTCCCATTTGCCTCAGATCGTACCAGACAGCATTGGCAGTGAAGTCCTTGAACGGCGTTGATAGCCAAAGTTTTTCCGTGCCTGCTTGGCCAGTTCATCATTTCCTTCTCCGTGGTACAAGCAAGGATACTATGAGCCCAGATCTACTGTTCTTACCGGCTCAGCCGAGTTGATTATCAATGGCACCTTCGAGACCTACGTACGTGATGATAACGCTGGCAAGGCTCATGCCAGGCAAACTTAGCTGGGTATCACGAACAATCACGCGGCTGTAGATTGTTCGACCAGCTCTCTTCCATCTCCCCTGCCGGCACATACAACTCTGTGTACTACGAGATTGTCCCTTTAGCCCGATGAAGCGAAAGCCTGCCAGTCAGTGGCCTCTTTTTTAGTTGCATCCCTGATATTGGCAGACAACTTTCCTCCGCACAGGTAACCGAATTGTAGGTCATACTATCTGTTATCATGGTCAACACAGATTGTCAATAGCTACCTGTGAGCCTTAGACTTTCCGTTCTAGTCAACCGTCTATTACCACGATCGAAAGTGGCCTTTGATTCATCAACGGTTTACATCGATAAACTAAAGGGTTGGTAAGTAAAAAGGCTACAGCCGGTATCGTATACGCATCTTGGTATAGACGTGGTCTCCTATCATACAGGTACTTTAAGACTGTTAGGTTGTCGGAGGCCAACAACAACAATGCGGATGCATACCTGAGCTCAAAGATTTGAGTTGACCTGTTAGTCGGCGGGTAGTATAATGTCGCTCATGGAAGTCTTAAATGCTGTGGATAAGCTGGATCCATCTCTCCGCCAACGAATGCGAGAGTTTTACGAGACTTCCGAAACTTATAAACGCCTCCTTGATCATCACAACAGCGCCTACCTCCAAACTTTCGTCAATCTAGTTAATAGTTATGCGCCACCACAGTCGCAATTGCTGGAGGTGGGATGCGGGAACGGCGTTGCCAGTCGAATGTTGGCCGATCGAGGGCATCAAATTGTCGGTACCGACATTTCTCCTCTATTTTTAGCAGAGACTAAAGTCTGGGAAACCGATCGCTTAACCTATCAAGTGGCGGATGCTTTAGATCTACCCTTTCCAGATCAATACTTTGACCTCGTCTGCTCCAATGAATTGGTAGAACATGTACCCGATGTACAATCGGTATTACAAGAGATGATCCGAGTCACACGGGATGGTGGACGTATCGTAGTCGCGGGGCCAAATCTCTGTTCACCTATTACTTCACTGCTAGATTGGA
Source organism: Candidatus Poribacteria bacterium (assembly GCA_030748495.1). GTDB lineage: Bacteria > Poribacteria > WGA-4E > WGA-4E > UBA9662. The sequence continues at coordinate 6,977 of JASMLX010000077.1, forward strand.
TCCGCTTGCTGACCGGAGGTACTGGCCGACCTATCTGGGCCGAGACCAAGGCACAGGCTTTTCAGGGGCTACAGCGAAATCTGCGCTACTATCTTCAGAAGCGACTTAACCCCGAACCAAACTTCATTTTTCGGGAGCCTGATCTTGAAGATCAAATTATCGGTGGTGATGCAGATAGTGTTTATGTCGCCAGCACAATTGACTTAGAAAAGTTCTTTCAACAACGAGGACTGACAATTATTAAGTTAAGTGTCGGTTTCGGACTAAAAGGAAAAATTGTCGCCACTTTGTGCCCTCGACTAAGTCCCCATATCAGCATGGTAGTACAAAAGTGAAGATTCAACCCACCGACTTTGTGTTAGAAATTGGGAGCGGCCATAATCCACGCCCCCGTTCAAATGTGTTGTGCGACAAGTTTCTGGTCGACGATACCCAGCGAGGAGGTCAAGTGGTGTTGGATCGGCCCGCAGTTGAAGCCGACGGTCAATACCTGCCTTTTGCCGATCGAACCTTTGATTACGTGGTCTGCTTGCATGTCCTGGAACACGTTGAAGATCCAGCCTTGATGATTTCCGAACTAGAACGGGTAGCCGATAGAGGCTACATCGAAACTCCGTCAGAACTGGGAGAACGTCTATATGGCTGGCCTTACCATAACTGGATTTTGAATCAGGTCGATGGTAAACTTCTAATTCAGAAAAAGCAGGTTTCGGATCAGTTCGGTCAACTGTTTCACCTGCTGGCGGCTAAAGAGCCTCAATTTTCAAAGTTCCACAAGGCTTACCACTCCTTATTTTTGGTTCAGCATGAATGGCAAGAGAAAATTGACTACGAGTTGATCTCACCAGAAGTGCCAATTTTGCAAAAGAGGCTAAACGACGAGGCCGCAACACTGGTTGAAGATCTGGTGAATACTTCATTTCAGGAACGATGGTCTCCGATTTTAAAACAGGCCCTGAGCAATATTTTGCCCGCGCGAGTAACAACCACTCTCAAGTTACTGTTAACGAAAGGTCGGCAACACGTCTCGCACCCTTCACTGCCTGAGATCATTGTCTGTCCACTCTGCAAAAGTAGTGTTGAATGGGAGAAAAGTCTCATTACCTGTCACGATTGCGATGCGATTTATCCAGTTGTTGACCAAATTCCACGCTTAGTTCCACCAGAAAACCTTATAAATTAGGCATCGTAAAGTTGTCAGGTTGACTACCGTCAAGTGCAGAGCAAATTGGGGACGATAACAGAAATGAGGAGAGTCGGAGATATACAAATATCAAGGAGTTAGTAACATTAAAAACAAAGCTAAATCTACTGACAGCCCAGAGTCAACGGGTGCTTTTGCAGATCATCTGAATAGAGCACAATCAGCGGCCGACAGTGAATCTGCCGATATATACGCGCACACACCAGCGTCAAGCAAGCCTGAGAGTCATCTCAGTTCAGCGACAACACAAAATCGGCTAGCCCTAGAAGTAGAGGCAGTTTCGCCTCACAGTTGGGAAGATGCAGCCCGACGAGCCGTTGCAAACGCCGCCACGAGTTTGTCCAGTATTACTGAAGTCGAGGTGGTTCGACAAACAGGGACAGTTGAATATGGCAACATTAAAGAATACTACGTCACGTTGCGAATCTATTCAAGCCATATGGCCGATATGCTTAAACAACAGGCCAATGCAGCCAACGTAAGTGACCCTCCTGTCATAACCTCTAACTCCGCTGATTTAGAGGGGGCGGTACAGCCGGATCCAGTTCCGTCTGAGACTATAGACTCAAGGCCAACGGATGTCTATGCATCGACGCCATCCCCAGTTGAAACGCAACACGAAATGGCTAAACATTATCAAGAAATCCATAATCTTGGCGAAAAAGAAAAAGGAAGGAAAAATAGAGATGGCTAACGTAAAAATCTATACCACTGACTTCTGTTCCTATTGCGATATTGCCAAACGTTTGCTGGAAAAAATTGAAGTTGCTTATGAAGAGATTAACATTCACGGTGATCCAGCAATGCGCGACCAAATTGAGGAACTAACCGGCCGACGTGACGTGCCGCAAATTTTCATCAACGATCAGTATATCGGTGATGATGATAGTCTGGCTGCTCTGGTCAACTCCGGCGAGATCCAATCTCTACTGGGGTCAGATCAGCCAACGCAAGTTGAAACAAAAAGTAACATCGAAGAGCGAAATGTAATTATCATCGGTGGAGGGACTGCTGGTTTTGCGGCTGGGATTTATACCTCTCGTGCTATGCTAGAACCGTTATTGCTAATAGGCAATGCGCTAGGAGGACAACTTTCACTAACACTAGATCTAGAAAATTACCCAGGATATTTCGGAACTGAAGCCAACGAGTTTATCAACGGTCTCAAGCAGCAAGCAGAAAAGTTCGGCACGGAAACTCGTTTCGAAACGGTGACTGAAGTCGATTTCAAACAACACCCATTTTGGGTCAAAACCTATGACCAAGAATACACGGCTAAGTCAGTGATCATTTGTACCGGCTCTTCGCCACGAACACTCGATATTCCTGGCGAATCTGAGTATGGTGGCAAAGGCGTTTCCTACTGCGCAACTTGTGACGGCTTTCTCTTCCGGGACCAACGGTTGATCGTGGTCGGTGGAGGTGACGCCGCTCTGGAAGAGGGCATCTTCCTGACTAAATACGCCTCTGAGGTATTTGTCGTTCATCGGCGCGATCAACTTCGTGCTAGCCAGATCATGCAAGAGAGGGCTTTCAAAAACGACAAAATCAAGTTTATTTGGGATACGGTAATGGAGGAGGTTGTCGGAGATGAGCAGAAGGTTACAGGCACCAAACTGAGAAACGTTAAGACCGGAGAAACACAGTTCTTCCCTATCGACGGTGTCTTTGTTTTTATCGGTCATAACCCGAACAATCAACTATTTCAAGATGTCATTGAACTTGACGGCCAAGGCTATGTAATTGTAGATCGTAAACAACAGACGAACATCAAAGGCGTTTTTGCGGCCGGCGATATTCACGATCATGTTTTCCGTCAAGCTATCACCGCAGGTGGAGCCGGAGCCGCAGCAGGAATCATGGCCGAGAAATTCGTGGCTGAATTAGAGAATAGATCTTACCCAGCGGAAATATCCACCAATTAAAAAAGAATTTTTAAAAAGGAGGTGAAAAAATGGGACTCGATTGGAAACCACGACATCGAGATCTGATCATCGGTGACATCGCCTGGTTAGCTCGTATTACAGATAAGGTGAGAGCTAAATTAACCGGGATGTTAGGTGAATACATCTACCCCTGAGCACAGGATAATAAGTTCCTGGAGGAACAAGGGATAACGGCCGATCAATTCGTGCAAATAGCAGAGAATAACCCCTCAGATGAAGAGATGATCGCAGCCATCAGAAAATTAGAAGCCAATTAACAATACCAATTCGGTGGAAGGAAGAAAAGTCATGGTGTTGGATACTTTACTCCAAGCCTGTTCTCAACTCGATTTAGGACGAGCCCGTTGCATATTCTACGCCTATAGACTTTTTCTCCTTTCCGCCCGTACTCTATCGACAACCACTCATTCGAAGGATATTTTTTGAACCTGGAAGATTATCGAGAACAACTGGATCAAATTGATAACCAAATCCTAGATCTGCTTCACCAACGGATTGGGATTGTCGAGAAAATCGGTTATCTAAAAAGACAAAATAGTCGAGAGTCTAATCAAGACTTCCACGTTTATGTACCACATCGGGAAAAGCAGATCATAGATCGTCTCTGCCAGCAAAACCGTAATCGGTTTCCAACGGAGGCTTTAGAAAAAATCTATAGCGAAATTATCTCGGCTTGTCGCTCGATTGAAAAACCAATGCAAATTGCCTTTTTGGGGCCAGTTGCAACCTTCGGTCATGCGGCTGGCATTGCCCACTTTGGATCTTCGGTTGAGTTTGTCCCAATCACGCCACAGTCCAACATTTTTACCGAAGTTGAGGCTAAACGCGTCGATTATGGGATAGTAGCCATCGAAAACTCGATTTATGGTAGTGTCCGCGATGTTTTGGAGATGTTCCATAACACCTCATTACAGATTTGCGGAGAACGACTGATGCGGATCGACCATAATTTAATGTCGGCTTCCTCACTCCCAGAAATCAATAAGATTTACTCCCATGAACAAGCCCTTGCCCAGTGTCGCCAGTGGATCAAACAAAATCTACCTCATGTTGAACTGATCCAAGTTATCAGTACCTCGGAAGCCGCGCAACTGGCAACTTCCGAAAAAGGGGCTGCGGCCATCGCTAGTAAACTAGCTAGTCAGTACCATCAGCTACCAATCGTGGCTGAATCGATTATGGATAACGCCGGCAATATGACCCGATTCCTGGTTATAGGCCATCATATTGCTGAGCCAACAGGTCGAGATCGAACGTCAATTCTCATTGGATTGCGAGATAAAGTAGGATCTTTAGCCAGCGTGTTGACCGTCTTATGTGATCATCACCTCAACATGAGCAAGATTGAATCGTTGCCATCCCGGCACAAAGCTTGGGAGTATGTCTTCTTTGTTGATTTTAATGGTCATCTCACTGACGAAAAGATACAGGTCGCTCTACCTGTGATTGAAGAGAGATCTGTTTTCTTAAAAGTGCTGGGTAGCTATCCAATCGCCCATACTGCCGCTGAAAACTGAGCTACAGCAGATAATGGCCATCCAGTACAGCAAAGTCCTCCAGCCCTTTGCTAGGCGGTAACAGAATGGAAGTACTTGTGAATATCTCACAATTTTTAAGCTGCTGAATGTGTCTTCTATAAGCGGATTAAACAACATTCAAGCGACTCCCTTGCTTTTAACTCTCCAGTTTGTAGCTAATGATTGCGGAACCAGGTTGCTCGGTGATAGAAACGAGTAGACCGGATTCCATTAGTTCACGACCAGTCATCTCAACCTCATCTAATTGATCAAAGTTATTCAGTGTATATGCAGCTTCAGCAATTAGTCCCCGCAAGCTAAAGCGGGCAGACTCATACACACTATCTGGCCGGCGAAAAACCTGTATCACCCCTTCGCCTAACTCCTGTCGATCAAACTGCCAAGCCATCCAGACATCGTTTGTTGAATTGTATGGTGTTAGTGGATAATAATCTCCTAAACTATAGGGGCTCACAAAACACCACTCGGCATATCGTTGGCGTAATTCGTCAAAATCCTGTTCAGGATTTCTCATATCATAACAAGCTGTGGAATGAACGCACATTTGGCTTCGAAAAGTGTAGGCATCAAAAGCGTTAATACCGGTACCGTAGAAGGGAATCCAAGACGCAATACCATATGTATGATTTTGCTGCGCTGTCGGTTCTAAAATTGAGTCACTGCGGAGCAAAGGAACTGCGCGTCTCAATGTTTCCAAATCATTTCGCCTTCCGCCAGAAGCGCAGGTGTCAATTAACATGTCAGGATGACGCCGGCGCAACTCATCCCAGTAGCCGAGAAATCCCATTACGTATTTTATTTCGGTAATGCCTTGACGGTTTTCCGAGTCATTACCGCGCCAGAAGGCTAGGGGGTCTATGTTAAAATCAACACGGTAAAGGTCGATTCCCTGTTCGTTAATGAGGTTGTCTACATGTTCTATTAGCCAATCACGCGCGTCGGAATCACCAAGATTAAGTAATTTCCACTCAGTGTCTCCTAATAACCATTCAGGATGATTATCATGTAACCATGTGCCGGGCGTCACTCGCTCAACCTCGAACCAAACGATACTTTTAACACCTTTACTGCGACCGTAATCGGTAATAGCACGTAGTTGATTAGGAAATCGAGTTGTATCAACTTCCCAGGTTCCAGTGTTTGTCCATCCCGACTCGTTTGGGTACCACCCAGCATCCATCCACCAATAATCCAGTTGCAGTTCCTCCCGGAGATAGCCATCGATGAACATCTTCTGGTTCTCTTCGTCGGCTTTGATCATTTCTTCATACTGATGCGAACTGCAGGCTGCGGTTTGTGGAGCAACAGGCTGACTATATGGACGAGGAAGATTTTGCGTTAACATCCAATAACGCCAAGTGTTATGAGCCCGAAGACGGTCAGTGTCCCAAAATTGCATCGCTATTAAAGGACTTCGGACCTCTTCACCCGGATGAAGTGAAAAATGAGTCAGTTCCTGTCCCGCCTGAACACGCAACTCGGAGCCTTCGTCACGATCAAACTTAATTGACCATTGTCCTGGCCATCCGATAGCGATGATCACTCCACCTTCTGGCCATTGCAGATTGAAATATGGCAAATCGCTGTTGGAAGACCTGCCACCAGAAGTAGAGATTTCCTTGCTAACCTTTGGTTCCAATAGAGTCTGGTGAGGTTGATAATCAGTTGGTGTACAGGGACTCCCTGTATGGTGATTAAGAATATACTCTCCTCCTGATTTTCTGGTAAATTTAGTGTCTAACGCTTGGATATTTGCTATGATTGGTGTGTTCTCCGAACCTGTGTTTCGGAAGGAGAGTGTCCATTCGACAATGGGGAAGTGATGATACTCCACCATCAGATAACTAAAGACTAAACCTGTTACTGAATCTGTATATATTAGTTTGTTTTCAGTCCGGTGTTCATCAAGTTGTTCGGTATAACGTTGCAGATCCCAATTTTTAAGTAATTGATGAGAAGGTTGCTCTCCATAACTAAACGAAAATGGCAAATCGAGATGGTATTGATCCTCATGCTTGAATTTTTCAATTACCCAATCTTCTACCTGAGACATCTCGGAAGCAACCATGTACCTGGTAACAGGTAGTGACGAAATCACGCTCATCTGATCTATGAACTCCTTACACGACGTGTTAAAAAATTGCTTGCATACAAGCAGTCGAAAAATATAAATGCGACCCACAAATAAGACTGAAATAGAAACAACACTGAAATAGAAACAACAATGTAGCCGCCATTAAATTTGATTCTTTAGTTTAACTCGGTCTGGATCACAGACCAAATTGAAGTTAATCGGTTCGTGGATGTTACAGAAAGGGCACCGATCAAACCTTGCTCCATGATTTTCCTGATTTCTGCTTCAGCCAAAGCAACATTATTGCGGATTTGCATCGGATCAGTCCAAGCATATCAGCAAATTAAGGCTCAGATATCGTTCCTGTGGACAGCCATCGCATTTGACTGAGACATAGAAGAATGAGATCAAACGATCTGTGGAATCCGGCTATTGCCTGACATCAAAAGCTGTCTGTGAACTGATTTATACACGAGATGACGTCTCTGACACACCTACAATCAATCTCATGAGTATTTGTCTGATTTTCATGATGCGGTAATGTCCTTGTTTGACCTGATCCCAAAACAACAGCAAGATCTGAAAAATTGTACCTTCTAATTTTAGAATTATCGGTGTCTCATGCTAGTTCTTTTGGATTAGGGGTATAGAGGCCAGCCAACAGAACTATTCGGTGTTAGCTCCAATCTGTGCAACCTGAGAAAGGCATATGATGACCCGGAACATATTTCGGTTTGGGTCGATAGTTGTTGATGCCAGGTTCCGCTTCTCCGCGTAAAAGAAAGGCGCAGGGCCAGGTTGTTTCTGAGACGATTCGGGTACTGGTAGGGATATAACGGATCGTCAGCCCGGCTCTCCGCTTTGAGGAGGTATTTGGGTTGGAACCGTGGATCAGATTGGGGTGATGGACTGAAACGCCTCCCGCTTCGACAATAACATCGACCGCTTTGGCTGTATCTACCAGTTCCTCTGCTATACTTGAGCCCAAGACACTGGGGATGTCGGGACGGGCTTTCATCTCCTGTAGTTGTGTTCCTTGGGTTCTAGGTATCACCTGCATGCATCCATTTTCTGGGGTAGAATCGTCGATCGCTAACCACAAAGTCACTACTTCCATCGGTTGTAGTGGCCAATAACTGCCATCCTGATGCCATAGAACCGGCCGGCCATCAATCGGGGGTTTGCTGATGTAGTGAGAGGCGAATAAGGCGATATCAGGACCGATAAACGCTTCTGCAATATCGAGTAAGCGGTCGTCGCTAATCAGTCGAACCCAAAAAGGATCGCTTGCAACCAGTCTATGATGCAAGTTTTCTGGTCGCAGGTTGGGATGTTTCTGCTGTAGCCAATCGATATGTTGACTGGTCTCCTGTACTAAATCCGGATCAATGGCATTCGTCACCACCACGTAACCGTCGCGGTGGTATTGATCGATAATCTCGGTGGGGATAGTTGGTGAGTTATTCATGGGAACCTTTTATTATCCTTGAGGTTCGATTTCATCTGTCAATCACCTGTATGAGGTGTGGGCGGCAGATTGCATTTGAGTGGTAAGGTTGGCGGAGGAAGAAAATCACGCGCTAAGGGTGACTGCGTCTTGTTTAGTGATTCTCTTTGATACGACTGCAGGAGGCAGAAGCCACCAACTCTTGCATTTCCGGTAATTTGCGGGCTATGGCGCAGGATGAGGAGTTGGTGGAACCGGTTTATTGGATCGATTCCCACCAGAATTTCTTTATTTCCAGGATTGATATTTGAGATGTTCCCATCTTATATTTCAATCCCTACTTAGTCTGAGCGAACTTACTCTGACTAGAATTCCCCGATTATATGACCATGTATATCAGTCAATCAGCGGTGGATTTCGATAACAGAATCTAATTGCTTTTGAGTTCTGCCCAAATTATTGGCAGCTTGGCTGTAACTTCTACTGACAGTGCAGACGCCATTAATTCCTGAATCTCCTTCTCTGAAAAGGCACGATTGGCCAGATAGACCTCATCAATTTTACCCACATACCGACCGTGGTCATCGTCGGGTACCGCGCCGCCGGACTCTGCCCCAACATATAGGTTCGCCGTATTAAAATCGACCTCTCCCGGACAGGCTTTAGAACCAACCTCTTTACCATTAAGGAAGATTTTCATATCTTTACCATCGTGGGTGGAAGCTACGTGAACCCACTTTTTAAGCGGCAAGGCTGTCTTCTCGCAGACGTAGTGGTAACTACCTGAAATCCTCATTTCGGTCTCTAGCTTTTCGCCACATCCACCATGGTTTTCCCAACCGCCAACAGAGATGGTATAAGCGCCACCTTGCTTCTTAGAAATGATATTTTCGCCCAGATTCTCCGTATAAATTTTGTCTTTATAGATCCAAGCGGCCATGGTTATTTCAGCAATGTCAAGTGTTTTATTGGCTTTGAGTTCAACCCAAGATTTACCGTCAAAATCTAACGCTTTTCCATTACCTGCAACACCTTCAACCACTTTGGTTCGGGTAATGTTACCGTCGTTTCCGTTACCCGACTCATCCGTTGCCTTGCCATCATTGAAAGAGTAGTAAACTACGATTGATTTATCCAGAGAGTTGGCAACATTAGCGATTAATGTCACACAAACAACAAACATCACCAAAAGTGTATTAAGTCTCATTGAGATACCTCATTTATTTTAATTGGGTCTTGGTGCTCGTTTCGATTTATAGAAACTGCACCAGAATCCTCTAATTATTATATTATAAACTGTGTAACAGTTTTATTGCAACGATGGCGACAACACTGATGTAAGAGTGGTATGCACAGGCTTCAACAGTTAACCAGAGGTAAGTTGCAATGTAGCCGATGTAGTGGTCAGAGCCATGGAAATTGTCTGTTAACTTCTTCTTTCCAGCCCAATAAGGAAGAAAAATAATCTGGAGGTAACCCCTCGTCCCAACCGACAATCAGCCATCCCAACTCAAGCTAAAGACCGAGCTAAATACAGGGCAATATTCGCCATTGGAGTCCGGTGCAACTCCCCCTGAGCATAATGGGATATCGCGTCCTAGGTTAGCACTTTCGTACTACCACCTCTTTCCAGTGAGATATCCATGTTGGGTTGGTTCTTCTTCCACGCACCGGTGGTAAAATCCGGTACTTCAATAGAATTTGAGCGGTTATTGACCGACCATTGGCTCAATGGTGTGACCGCGCTCCAAGTTGCAGCATCGTATACATCTTGGTCCAGAGGCAACCCGTTACGCAGACAGTCTATCAAATGCCAGTCAATCAGCAGATCCGAGCCGCCGTGACCACTCTCTTTCGCTAATTGGCCCATCTTCTTGGAAATAGCCGGCGTGTATTTCTCCTTAAGCGCAGTAAATTCTTCCGCTGAAGCCCAATGACCGCCCTGCGATAGCCGCGGAGGTGGCGGATCGTAGAGTGCAGCACCTTTGGTCCCATAGATGCCGTGAATCAGTGAATGGGGTGAAGGCGTGGTTGGATCATGCTGGACCATAATGGTACGACCTTTGGCAGTTCGAATGAGGGTGGTATTCATATTGCCTCTGTAGTCCTTATTCGCATACGGGGCGAAAGAATCGTCGCAGGCGGCTAATTCTCTAGCCTGCTGGGCCATCCCGAAATCTTCACTTTCAACCGACACCAAGTAGTCAAACCTATCCCCTCTATTGATGTCCATCATCTGGCAGATAGGGCCCAGTCCATGGGTGGGATAAACATTGCCTTTGTTGCCTGCGTACAGTTTTAACCACCACATCTCCCAATACAAGCTCTGGCTGAAATTGTTCTGCATTTTGTTGGCTATATAAGCGCAATCACCGTGTACCAATTGGCCAAAAACTCCCTGTCGAGCCATATTCAACATCAGCAGTTGAAATTCCATGTAACAGTAGTTTTCCAGCATCATACAGTGCTTACGGGTCCGTTCTGATGTTTCTACCAACCGCCAGCAATCCTCGATAGTACAGGCGATTGGCACCTCGGAGGCCACATGTTTCCCATGGTTCATGGCATAGACCGCCATTTCAGCATGCTGATACAGAGGGGTTGTGATGATTACCAGGTCGACATCGTCACGTTCGCATAGCTTCTTCCATTCGCTTTCATGGCGGGAATAGAGAACTGGACTATGAGCAGTCCCCGCAAGCTGTCGCTTGACTGCGTCCACCTTTTCCGGCCGCACATCGCACAGAGCCTTGATCTCTACCCCTTCAAGGGTGCTCATAATCCTGGTGTGATGAGGTCCTCGCTGCCCCAGTCCGATAATTCCGATACGAACAGTATCCAATCCAGGCGTGGCATAACCGGACATATTGAACTGTCTCATTTCTATCTCCGTGGTCTAACTATTGACTATATAGGTTACTGTCTGGATAGGTGTACTGATGACAGGTACTATCCAGTTTTAGCTTCGACCTACATTATATAGCAGATAACGCTCCAATCCAACCGCAAATCTCCATCCGCCGACACCTTAATCTAATACTGGCAGTCTGTCGGATAATGAAATTATCGATTTATAGAGGAGAAGAGTTGCTGGCCCTCAAAGTTGGGGGCTGCTATCTTTGGCTTATCGCTATCAAATTCTATTTCAGTAGTGAGAGTATGTTCTGTGAGATTTGGTTGGCTTGGGCCAGCATAGCAGTGCCTGACTGGGTCAGTATCTGGGTGCGGGCCAGGTTACTGGCTTCAAAGGCAAAGTCGGCGTCACGAATAGTGGAGAGAGAAGATTCGGTGTTCTGGATACTCGACATCAGGTTGGAGTTGGCAAAACCCAAGCGGTTCTGCACCGCCCCCAGGTTGGAGCGTTGGTCGTTGATGAAGTCGATGGCCGCATCCAGTGAGTTGATAGTGGTTTGAGCGTCGCTTAAGGAATCGACGTCGGTATCGGCTAATTGTAGACTGTCGGTGGTGACGGAATCGATACCGAAGATCATGCGGTCGTCAGTGGAGTTGTCGGCCCCGATTTGAAGGGTGAAGTCGGAGGTGCCGTCGCCTAGACCGCCTGAGGCTAGATTTAAATCAGCCCGTTGGATCTTGCTGGTGAGGGTGTCAGTCCAATACAGCTGGTCGTTATGGATGGTAACGCTAGAAGGGGCACTCAAGCCGTCAGAGGAATCGATTAAGTCGGTGATATTACTGCCGTCCAGATCGGCCCGTTGGATCTTGTCAGTGTCATAGTCAGTCCAATACAGCTGGTCGTTGTGGATGGTCAGGCCATAAGGGTGACTCAAGCCATCAGATGAATCCACTAAGTCGGTGACATTACTGCCGTCCAGGTCCGAGCGTTGGATCTTGTGGGTGTTATAGTCAGTCCAATAGATCTGGTCGTTATGAATGGTCAGGCCAGAAGGGCCACTCAAGCCAGTAGTCACTAAGTCGGTGATGTTGGTGATCTCACCGGTGCCGCCAGTCCTTGAACTGCCGGAACTTCCTTGTGTACTGCCGACGCCATTACTACCGCCACGACTGCCGTCTAATAGATTGATACTGTTGTAGCTGGTGGATTAGCAATCCGATTGACCTCTTGTTTCAGTTGCTGATACTCCAGATCGATACTGTCTCTGTCATCTGCGTTCAGGTTATCGGAGGCCGCTTGCACGGCTAATTCTCTCATCCGACTCAGGATGCCTTGGATTTCACCTCGGCCTCCCTCTGCTGTTTGAACCAGGTCGGTGCTTTGCTTGATGTTGTTGCCGGCCATCCGTTGACCACGGATCTGGTTCTACATCCGTTGGCTGATGGCACTGCCGGCCGTATTGTCCTGAGCCGAATTGATGCGCAAGCCCGAGGACAGACGTTGGATGGCGTTTTCCATCTTGGCTTGGGATTGGCCCAAAAGACGTAGGGAATTAGAGGATGCTAATGGGGTGTTAATTCTAAAACTGTTCATGCCAGTTGGTCATTTGATGCCGGAATCAGGTTGAACTTACAATATTATGCGACTTTTTGGTTCACGCCTGTAAGCAGATGCTTTAGTGTTTACTGCAGTGGCGGTGTCGGTTGGCTTGAATAAGGCAAATGGAATCGGAAACCGTTGTGATGAAACAGGCTTTCGGTTTGGGGGCAGCGGTCTGTAGTCCCGGTGCCTCGGCGGTGGCGCGGGGTTAAAATTCATGCTGACGACCTTCTCGGCCCAGGGCTGATGATAGAGTGATGGACTCCAGCCTTTTGATTCAGTCGATGATGTCTCGACTGAATAGGTGGTAGAGAATTGAGACGTTGTCTGGCCGAATAGTTTCATCCGCTAATAAGCTAATAATAGTACGGGGATCAACCCTACTATTATTAGCTTATTAGCGGATGATTATTTATCGGTATTTGCAGACAGAGTGTTTAGAAAAAAGTGACACCGACATTAAAAGGTGGGAATGTTAGTGCCGACCTTAGTTCAAACGGTAAAGAAGAAACGAGGGCTGAAGAGTCTGTTGATGTTGTTTGGGGGTAAGTCCTCCCGATAAGGTAGATAAATTGACGCCGGCGGTGGAAACCGATCCACTCAGGCCAGGTGGTTAATTACTTATCGGCAGATGAAGAGGAAATGTTTGGGAGGGTTGGGCTGATTGGCCGAAAAAGCTCTATTTGCTCAGTCGGCCACAAGAGCGGTGTGTAGTCACCCAGCATAGTTTAAGGATTTAGCCACCAGAACGGCCTTTAGCCGTTGCAATAACGACCGTCCCTTAATCTCGGCTAATTTGCTGATGTTCGGCTTGGTGACGGCTCTCCGCTAGAGCCTGGAGTTGCTGGCTTTGATTTCCTGCCTTTACATACGCTAAAATTCTTGTTATATGTTATATTCCGCTGACCTCCGATTCTGCAAAATCCCTAGGATATTGCCGGAAGTAGAAACGTGCCGATATTCGATCGAATTCAATGTAGGTAAGGGTTAGATCGGATTTATTACAAACCTTAACTTAAAGGATAATTCGACCCAACATGGTTGGATTCAAACTAACTGGAAAACTAAAAAGGAAATACCAATGCATAAAATCACATTAATGTTGATTATCTGTTTCAGCCTGGTTTTGATCTGTAACGTAATTGAGGCGGAGCTCCTGATGCTTGATGATTTTAAAAACGGCAAAATCAATGACCGCTTTTGGCGAAAAGAAGGGGGTGTAAAAGCGGCGTGGAAAGTTGATAAGTTTCAAGGTGATAACAGGCTGGAAGTTCATCGAACCAAGGGTGATGGAAGTGGGCCAGAAGATTATGGTTTTGGGCTAGTCAAGTTTAAAGATTTTGGTATTCAGCTTGATTTCTACTTGCTGGAAGATCCATTTCCTCCCAAGATAGAAATTCTGTTTAGGGCCAATCCCGACATGTTTTTTTATCATCTCATAATCAATCCTGTAAATGGTGCAGGTAAAAAGAATACTGCGCGGTGGTACAGGCGTGAAGGTGCAGATCCTGGAACGCAGAAAGAGTACGTTGAGCACCGTGTGACGCTGCCCATTCAGGTTGAGACCAATGCCTGGTACACTCTTTCTATACTGGGAAAAGGATCTAATTTTGAACTCTACATCAAAAGGACGGAGGATGCGAGTTCAAAAAGGGTTTACGCTTGGAGGGATTTCAAGAACCTTCATCCGGAAGGAGTCATGGGTATTCATACCAACGGAAATTTGACACACTATTACATTGATAATGTGAAGATCTATGACGAACCGCTTCAAGTCGTACTGGGCGTAGAACCCCATGAAAAATTATCTGTTACGTGGGCGGAGCTAAAAAGAAATTGAAAAACCACGAAGGTTGACGGAACCCGTTATAGCGAAGGGCTACCATTGCGGATGTGTGGGGGCCAGATGGGCGAGCCGAAAAGGTTCGGGAGTCTCAGAGGCCTACTCACCGAGTCAATCAGCCACCCAGCATGGTTCAAGGATTGGCTGTCAAGGCTGCCTTTAGCCGTTGAAACAACGATCGTCCCTTGATCTCGGCTAATTGCTGGTGTTCAGCTTGATCTCGGTTCTCGGTTAGAGCTTGGAGGTGTTGGCTCTGATTTCCTACCTTCACAAACACCAAAATTCTTGTTATATTTCGTCGATCTTCGCTTACACAAAACCACGGGAGGTTAGCGAAATCAGTTAAAGTCTAGGTTTAAGCCGTATTTGATGGCTGTTTGGTACTAATTCAGTGGCTGGAGATAGTCATATTTCAGAGATTGGCGAAAATCGTCAATTGTCAATCTTTAATCGGGGAAACTGCCTCGTGGATATCGAAAATGAAGGTTATCGAGTCGAATTATGTCCATCGGCACACTAATTCGCACTCATTAACTGTGGCTGAGGCTCATCAACTTTTCCACGGTGGCGTTGGTTCTCTCCACGGCGTCCGTGGTCGCCGAGGTCTTCACGCGCCTTTTCTGCGAGTCTGGTCAGCCGTTCGACGATATCCTGATGCTCGTCCGCGACATCGTTCTTTGAGCCGACATCCGTCACGACATTGAACAACAGCGGTTTGTCGCCCTCGCCCTTTCTGAAATGGGGATGACGAAAAGGTTTCTTCAGAGGGAGGAACAGTTTCCACGGACCGCTTCGAACTGCCTGGAGTTGATCCATGTAATAATAGTAAAAAGCGTTGCAGGGCGATGTTGCGCCCGGATCGCCAAGAATGAGGGGGCGGATGTCGTGGCCATCGATGATGCGGTCCTGTGGTTCCTTTCCTCCGGCTAGATGGGCAAAGGTCGGCAGGATATCCATCGTTGTCGCGAGCTCATCGCAGACGGAATCTACCGGGATCGTGCCCGGCCACCACATGATCGTGGGCATGCGAAAACCGCCTTCCGATGTGGTGTAACCGCGGCCATTCAGTGGAAGATTGCTGCCTCGTGAAAGGCTCTTGATATCGCTTGCCAGCGGGGCTCCGTTGTCCGATGTAAAGATAACCAGTGTCTTTTTGTCGATGCCAAGTGCAACCAGTTTGTCGAGGATTTGTCCCGTCGACCAGTCGAGCTCTTCTATCGAATCACCCCACCGGCCATTGCGGCTTTTGCCTTTAAATTCCGGGCTCGCAAAAGGCTTTGCCGTGCTGCCAGGCATCGCGTGCGGGATGTAGAGAAAGAAAGGCTGGTCTGTTTTGCGCTCTATGAAATCGAGCGCGCGCTCGGTGTAGCGTTTGGTCAGCCCATCTCGATCTACCGGTGCCTCGATAACCTTATCGTTTTCCATCAACGGAAGCGGGGGCCAGCGACCGCCGTCAAAACGATCTGGTGATCGCCTGCCGATTTCTTGTGTCATATCATCGCTGTAAGGAAGGCCGAAAAACTCATCGAAACCGTGCCTGGTTGGCAGAAACTGCGGCTGATCACCTAGATGCCATTTACCAATGATCGAGGTCGCATATCCCTGTTTCTTGAGAATGGTGGCGATGGTGATCTCATCTGGATTCAATCCGTACGGTGATACCGGCCGGAGGACGAGTCCGTCTCTTGGGTTGTTGTGCATGCCGAGCCGTTGGGCGTAACAACCGGTCATCAGGCTGGCACGAGAAGGAGTGCAGACTCCGGCCGTCACACAGAAGTGGGTGAACTTGCGGCCCTCCTTCGCCATCCGGTTGAGATGCAGCGTTCGGTGGAGTGTTGAGCCGAAAGGCTCGATATCGCCATAGCCGGCGTTATCGCAGAAGATGATGATAAAGTTAGTCTTGTCCATTTGCCAATAGACCTCTAGCATAAGTCCGGATTTGAGGTTAAGTTCAAGGTTATAGATGGCGGCAATCAGGTTAAAACGTAGTCGAAAATGTCGTCGTCGTTTGCCATAACGCGGGCTTAGGTGGCCTAGACCTTTAGTTTAGTAGTTTAGCCCTGACAGGTTCAATATGAATGCGTTTTCTAGACAGTGTCCAATTGACTGCTTTTTCTACCGCTGTAGTGACGACGCTGTTTTTTTGTGGTTCACCTGGTAGCTCACTAACATCAACTCTCACGGCCTGAATCTTGGTTGGGTTGTTTAGTAACTCCTTTTTACCGGACAAACAGTAAGGGTTGATTATAGAATAATTCAGGATGTAGACCAAAAGGGAAATGTGGGTTAGCCGTCAGCAGAGGCCAGGACATCAGGTAGTATTGGATCCGGTTCAGGTAATGACTGCCTGGATCAGCCTTTGGATGACTGTTATTAGTCAGTTAGAACAGAAAAAAGCCTAATAAATGAATACAAATCTACTTAGATGTTATCTGAGTGTTATCTGAATGGCACGTAGTAGTTATGCGCATTTATGCGGAATTGAGAACTTGAATTAGGGCCTTAAAATAATTTGGGAGCAACGATCCTCAAAAACGGGCCGGATTAGCACAATGGGTTGAGTTTGGACGCAGCAGTTGAATAGAGAATGACCATAAGTGTGCGAAATAGTGTAGATGACTCAGATCTTCTTGATCACAGGGCTAGTAGCCAAGAAATTAGCCAATAGGTAGATTAATGAAATCAAGGGATAATTGCCATCCTTTCATCGTACAACCAATTCACCAGCTAAACCACAGCAGACTGACCGATGAAAACCATACAACTTAGCCTGCAAGTTGTCGATGACATTACTTTCATTGACTCATTGGGACCGTCTGTTAACCCATCTGGGTCAATATATGTAAACGTCAACTCTTTACCAACATGTGGACTCAACTTCATCAATCTGAAAGCCATTCGGATTCAACCCAATCAATCCCCGACTGCAAAAAAAGCGAACTATAACTTGGGGCAACCGACCCAGGGTCTTGAAAACAGTCTTCGGTCGAGTTCATTTCCGTCTGCCGCGTCAGAAGTACCAACAGTGTCAGCACACACTTAGTCTTTCCAGTCCGGGGTTGGAGTTGAATGGTAGTAATATATCACTCCGGAGTGGTGAAAAATTGCCATTCTCTGTGGCAGTAGCGGGTCCTTGCGCCAAGCGGCCAATCTGCTTCGGCAACTGACTGGGGTTGGGCTTAGTTTCAGCTATACTGGCTACCTGTGGTACTGATGAAGCCGAAACTGTGACCACGCAAGCCAAGCCTCGAGCCTTAAGCAGCTGAATGAGAAGCCTTAGTAGAGACGATGGAAGTGTTGGTTGAACCTCTGGCTGATCAACCCAGGCAACCAATGGTGCCGCCAGCCTAGCGTTCAGCGGATAACGATTCACCGAGTTGGTGCCGCATTACAATCCTGCACGGGCTTGGGCTAATAAATAGGGCTGTCCGCGCCAACAGACAGAAGCCAGACCCAGCCGGGTGAAAGCAGTCTGCAATCGTTCTATCTGTAGTTGAGAAACAACTTGGATTTAATGGTTGATTACCACAGCTAGCAAAAAAGGATGTTTCATCAGTAGTATCTTGGTGGAAAAGGAGATTGATTTACTAGTCGGTCTACCGCTTGAAATTAAGATGACAGAATTGGAGTCGGCAAGATGCTGTTAATAACCTACTGTCTTCCTGGCAGATGATACTCAATGATCAGTGGCAGAACTATTATTGGCCAGGACGGAAAACCGCTTGAGTCTCCCACACCCACACTATTTCACGCCGCTTATGGTGGGAAGTCTCAACTCAAGCGGATGTTTCTGGCCGCTATCAGGCACGTGCACTCTCCATCTTTAGATAGACACTCTCGCTGTGTGAAATAGAAAAAATCTTATTTCTTCGGACGACTCTACCTGCCAGCACCGTACCTAATCGGTCAGGCTCAATTAGGATGTAAGGGGTTAACTCTCTCTTTTGGGTGGCGTCGCAGATACGCCCTTCAATCCACCGCTCACTCTAAGGATTTCACCGGTGATCCAACCCGCTTGAGGGCTACACAAGAAAGTCACCCCTTGTGCAATATCGGTAGGTTCTCCCCATCTTCCTAATGGAATAGAATTACGAATCCGCTCGATCATCTGCGCTTCGCTGATGTTTAGACTTTCGCATCTTTGGGCCATCACCATTTTGTTGAATTCAGTATAAACGGGGCCTGGACTTATCGCATTTACGCGTACGCCATACGCGGCCAGTTCCAAGGCCAGTGTCTCGGTTAAGCTGATGACGCCTGCTTTCGCCACGTTGTAGGCGACCACCAAAGCAGCCGGGCTTTGTCCATTAATCGAGGCAAGGTTGACGATGCTTCCTGATTCCTGACGTTCCATTATTTTGGAAGCCGCACGACAACAGTAAAATGTTCCGGTCAGGGTAACATCCAATACACGGTCCCATTCAGCATCACTCAATTCAACAACCGGAGTAACATTCTGACCAATACCGGCATTGTTAACCAGGATATCCAAACGGTTATAGTCGCCTACCACACCATCAAAAAATGCTGTGACTCCTTTACTATCGGTAACGTCAAGATAGGCTCCGTTTACACTCAATCCATTCTTCTGTAGTTGATTGGCCTCAATCTCAGCTTTCTCAGTTTGCAAGTCGGCTATAATCACGGTAGCACCGTTGATCGCTAATTGCTCAGCGATTCCCAGACCTAGCCCTTGAGCTGCCCCGGTAACAACCGCGATTAGTCCATCAAGACAACCGTGTACTGCATTTTCACTCTCACTCATACTAATAATGACTCCTCAATTCAGGTAACCAGTTCCGCAGCAGAAGAATTCTCTCTGTCCTCAGCTTAAAATTAGGGCCACTCAAATGGTAGCCGAGTTCTGACGATCTCTTTGCCGGGATGCAGCGGCGACCACCTCTATTAATCGCTGTAACAAGAAGACTATTTACATCGACACCCATGCCGAGTCGTTATTACAGGATTCGACCGCCTTATAAATAAACTGCATTCCTCGAAGGCCATCGTACACAGTTGGAAAGTTATACTCTTCAGTCTTCATTGGATCACCGTCGATGTATTGCCGAATGGCTTCGACCACACCGACATAGATGGTCGCAAAACCCTCCAAATATCCTTCTGGATGTCCAGCGGGAATGCGTGTGCTGTTATCCGCGGCTTCAGAAAGGTAACCCTGCGCGCGAGTCAGCGTCTGTCTTGGCTCTCCATACCGATAGAGCTCTAGGTAATTCGGATTTTCATGCGCCCATTTGATAGCACCCTTTTCGGCGTAGACGCGGAGCGTCAACCCATTCTCTTCACCCGTGGCAACCTGACTAATGCTTAAGACACCTTTGCCGCCACCTTTTAAACGCAGGAGAGCGTTGACGTCTTCGTCGAGTTGCCTGTCGGGTAAAAACGTGCTTTTATCGGCACAAATCGCCGCCACTGGATCTCCTGTAACATACTCCAACAGATTAATACAGTGCGTGCCAACATCGCCCAGGGTTCCACCTATACCTGATTGCCCGGGGTCAACTCGCCAGGCCGCTTGCTTCTGCCCCAGTTTCTCATGCGGAACCATTAGAAAATCTTGAAGGTACTCAACCAGCACTTTCCGAATCTTTCCCATTTCGCCGGACTGAAATAGTTGACGGGCGTGCCTGACCAGTGGGTGTCCTGTATAGTTGTGAGTGAGTCCGAACACCAATCCCGAGGCATCTACCAACTCGGTTAGAGTTTTGGCTTCATCCAGGCTATAGGTCATGGGTTTGTCGCAGACGATATGAAACCCCGCTTCCAGGAAGGTCTTAGCGATAGCAAAGTGGGATACATTTGGTGTCACAATACTAACAAAGTCGATTCGCTGATCTGGTGGTAGTTCAGCCTCAGCAATCGCCATCTCCTGGTATGTATCGTAGCAGCGATTTGGATCTAGATACAATTGTTGACCCGTAACCCGAGTGTTTTCGGGGGTTTTGGAAAAACTGCCAGCCACCAGCTCAATTTGTTGATCCAGAGTGGCTACAATGCGATGTACGCCACCGATAAAGGCACCTTGCCCTCCACCAACCATACCCATGCGCAATTTTCGTTTCCAGGATTCCATCATTATTTCTCCTCAGAATACAACTTTTATTTACTACTCCTGTGCAGTTCTACGGATGTATGTGTATATCATTGTGCATACACTCGACCAACCGGTTAGCTCAAGCCAAGTATCTGGCGGTTCTGTATCTGGTCCGTCTCACCCCCAGCGAAGTCGTCGAAGGCCACGTCTGCTGTCTCAATGATATGCTTGGCAATAAATGGAGCCCCTTCTGCTGCCCCCTGCTCAGGACTTTTGACACAACATTCCCACTCCAACACCGCCCAACCGGTATAACCAGCCTCGGTAAGCAGGGTGAAGACACGGGTGAAATCGACTTGGCCATCACCCAGAGATCGAAATCGACCAGCACGTCCTGACCACGGTTGATACCCTCCATAGACACCCACACGACCCGTTGGTCGAAACTCTGCGTCTTTGACATGGACCCCTTTGATCCGTTCACTGTATAACTGGATAAAATCCAGGTAATCGAGTTGCTGTAGCAAGAAATGACTGGGATCGTAATTCAGACAGGCCGCCGGATGATCGTCCGTATAATCAAGAAACATCTCGTAAGTTGCCCCATCATACACATCTGAACCTGGATGTAATTCATAGGCCAGTACCTTTCCGTGCTCATGCGCTAAATCCAGAATAGGGCGCCAGCACTTGGCCAGTTCTTTGAACGCCTCTTCGATGATACCCTCTGGTCTTTGTGGCCAAGGATAGACTAACTGCCAGGCGAAGCCACCGGACAAGACAGGTACGACGTCTGTTTCCATGTTGATCGAAGCCTGAATGGTCTTCGTTAATTCTCCTGCAGCCCATTCTGTTCTTTCCTGCCCTTTCAAGCCCGGTGGATGGAAAGCTTCAAACATGATTTCGTAGGCGGGATGGACCGCCAATACCTGTCCTGCTAAGTAGCCGGCCAGTTCGGTTGGTTCAAGTCCCATTTCTTGCAGTTTACCCTTAAAATCGTCGCAGTAGGTTTTGGAGGTTGCAGCCTGATCAAGATCAATGGCACGCAGATCCCAAGCTGGAATCTGCACTCCCTTGTATCCCAAATCCGCAACCCACTTCCCGATATTTTCCATGTTGTTGTAAGGGGCCTCATCTCGCATAAACTGGGCAAGAAAAATGGCTGGTCCCTTTATTTTCGGCATGGTTTTACCTCTCTACCTTAAATTGTCGATGTTGTCCAAATTGGATCAGGTTACTTAGTTTACTTTCAAAGCGAACAGTGATGAGTATAAATCTGTAATCCAGATCAACTCATCTGCATGATAATATCATAAAACGCCAAAATCGTAAATGGTGATCAAGGTTTATATATGCAGGTGCCAGCGGAAGAGAGTGGTAGCAGTTTTCTTTAAATTATAACAAAGTATCTTCAAGCCGGGGTTGCCCGTTTGAACTCTACATTAGGACTTTCAAACGCCAACCGGTAGTGTGTATTCACTTGTATTAATTGCAGACGTATGCCGGATTCTAGGCATACTCACAGTTTGGCTACTATCTGCGACCTTATCGTGGGAGGAATCGAACTCGCCCGGCAGCCTTATGGATTTAAGCAGATGTGCGCTTTTGGTTAGAAGGGTAAGAGATTACTATTACTGTCAAATTCAAAATCTTTTGGATTTCCTAAGATCTCAAGCGATGGGAACAAATTTGCTGATTCCAATAGGGATTCAGAGATATCGATTTCACCTAATTTCAGTGTATCCTCGATTCGAACTGTTTGTGCATCCTGTGGTTGGGTTAGGCCGATCGTATCGAGCGCTACCTCCAGGGCTTCCCGGTCTGTGTCGAAGTGGAAAGGTAAGCGAGATTTCTGTGGTGCTAGAGAGGTTAAGCAATTCATATAGGTCGCTTCCCGATTGAACTTGTTGATTAGCTTACCAGTGGTAAAATCGGCTAATCCGATACCGGTTGCATTGCCCCCGCTTTCGCTGGTTAAGTCACAGACTAAGATCCGCAAATAGGCCGGTTTTTCCGGCTCCGGCTCGAAGTTTTGCATATAGCGACCGATTACATTGGTATCCATTCCTGTACCACTAATGTTTTTACCCATCCAGTCTATAACGAGCAGATCCAGTTTGTCAAAAGGCAATTTGGCAGCTATCTCTTTAGATTGAATCAAGAGTTGTTGCTCAGCCGAAACAATCTCATCCGCAGGCATCGCTTTGACAATGGCTGTTTCACCATAAGCATTTTCGACTAACGCAACTGCGAATCCGATCTTACCTGACTCGGTCAGCAGTCCTCCAGCCGTCATAATCACATGTTCAAAACCATAACGAAAAAAGGCTCGGTGGTACATATTAGCCCCACGCTGCTTGCCAACACCGATGCCCAACATTTTCATAATACCGCTTTCGACAGATCCATTGAAGTCGGTGTGCGATTTAACTCGATTGACGGGCACGACGTGGTCGGCCTCTGAGGCATAGCGATCCAGAAAGACAGGCAACCCGTCGGCCGTTTCTCCCATAATAGCGGTTTCCATGCTGGCTTGTACGGGGACCTGCATTGTTTCTTCTGAAATTCCGTAGTGGTGTAGTACCTCTTTTTGTCCTGCTGCTGTTGCACCACCGTGGCTGCCCATGGCGGGAAATATAAACGGTTTAGCTCCCAAATCTTTCAGGTAATCGACAACCGCTTTAATAGCAGTATCGATATTGGCAATTCCTCTGCTACCTGCACCGATGGCAACAGTTTCTCCACTTTTGATAATTGAGGTGCCCCCGATCTCTTCTAATTCTGACTGGACCGCTTGGCGAACATCGGCCACGACTTTTCTCGGAAAATGTTGTCTGACTCGCACCATTTTTGGTAATGGCATCATTTTCTCCTTCGGCATTGATAGACCTAATCTTAGCAAACTCGCTTACTCGATTTCAAGAAAGGGTTGGTTGCGTTAGATCAATCGATAGATACCCTTCAAGGCAGAATTATCTCCTAGTCAAGATTTTATTGTCCAGTAAAATAACTTAGCCTTATTGTACCAACGGGTATAATATTTTTTGGTAGTGGTTAATTAGTTTGAGTGGCATAGCATAAAAGAAGATGATGGTAAAAAAGTGGAGGTGTAATAAAACATAATTTTTAATGTCGTGCGCATGGGAATTGCAACATTGTTAAAAACAGTATCAATTAAAATGATAACGCTTACATCTCACGGCAATGACGTATGGTGGCTATCTTGTTTCAAAGCCTAAAAACGGATAGCGGATTTTTTTGTAAGTGCAACAGCTAGTATTTGAAAAAAAGCGAGTGAGATACTATTCTCGTTTTAGTCAAAGAA
>JASMLX010000078.1 GCA_030748495.1 Candidatus Poribacteria bacterium
CTACCCCACTGTTGGCCCCTTGGGCCTGTTGCAGTTGTCGCTGCACCTGGGCTAACTCCTCCTCCAGTCGGCTCCTCTCCGCTTGCATCCTGGCCGACCGTTCCCCTTCCCTGTTTACCGTTAACAGAATCTGGCCCGACACGTTGGCCTTCATTCGTGGGTTCTGGTTCTTATATTGTTGAAGGCCCAACTCTGAACTCTCTCCGTGGTATATCTTGACGCCTCACTGGCTGAAACCACTCCATCCCCCGCAAAGATTCCAACAGGTATCTGGTGAATACCCCATTCTGAGTGCCCTCGTCTTCATAGGCTACCTCATCCAAGCCACAGGAGGACAAAATGACCCGCCCCTCCGCCTTAGCTTCAATCAGTGAGGCTAAATCTCGACCCATTTTGCCCTCTCCCGACTTATCCTTCTCCGCTCTACTGTGGCAGGCATCGAAAAACATCACTTGGATCTTGGCCTGCGTTCGGTCCATGGTGCGCTCGAATACCGATTTAGCTACCGCTGTATCCGCCGCAATGTCGGGATCCGTATCACGAGTCAAGAAGTAGCTCTCCCCGTTCTCTTCTATCCCGTGTCCCGAAAAGAAAATGAAGATGGTGTCTTTCTCACCAGCACTCTTTTCCAGGGTGTTGAGCGCTTTCAGGATACCCACCCGATTAGGTTTTATCTCCGTTTTATCGGTGATTAGCTTCACTTGATTAGCTTTGAATCCACCGTACTCTGGATCGATCAGAAGTTGATGTAGCTGTTCCGCGTCGTTAACGGCAAAGCGAAGGTCGGTAACAGCCGAATTGAGATAGTCGTTAATGCCGATGATGACCGCCTACTTATTCCCGCCCGATAGGCTCTGGTAGCGGTCTTTTCTTCTAAATCCCTTATCCTGTGCTATAGCTGGACTCGTAATCACAATAATCCACATAACCGACAACACGCTCAATATGGTTCGGAACATATTACACCTCTTTGTCACCAGCAGTACTAATTAAAATTCAACCACTTTCGCTGTAGATCCCGTAAACTCTCGTCGTCGGTATTTTATAGGAACTCCGCTACCAAATCAAACAGAAATCTTCACTTTTTCAACAATTTCTTCTCTGTATTCTTCTCTGTAAGGCAGACGTTGTTCTAAGCCTTCGTCTATTTCTTATCACCTCCCTGGCTCTAACTACCTCTATCAAGACGGAAATCTTTCGCCCCTCTACTTGACACTCGACTTGACACCCGACTGGCAAAGAATTAAAATGGCTTGCATCCGATGATAATCAGAATCATTTCTAACGAAGTGACTTCCAAAGAAAAACCAGAGAAGAGCCAGAAAAAAGGTTATATTGCTAACACGATGTCAAATTTCAATGGGCTGGGTATGGGCTTAGGTAACCTTCCGCGCTTATCGTCAGCGCTAACCCGTTCTATCTCAGCCGAGAATCCAACTGGAGAAAAAAGTGGCGGCGGCATGGCAAAAGCGAATCCCAGTGGTCCGGCCAGGGAATTGGGCATTGGCTGGAAGTGCCGCCCGTGCGTGCATACCGAACCGGATGAAACTTACGTTTTAGCGGATATTGACGGTCCTGGCGCAATTCAAAGCATGTGGTTCGGTGGGAATATCAGCCGTGATTTCATCGTCCGCATATATTGGGATCCTCAGGAACAACCAAGCGTCGAAACACCGATCCCCGATTTTTTCGCTACGCACTAGTCTATGCAAGATCCGGCTGGCGCGAACAGGGGGCCTTTCGCGCCAGTTAATTCCATTCCCGTCGCTGTCAACCCGAATCGAGGATTAAACTGTTTCTGGGAGATGCCGTTCCGGACACACTGCCGGATAACCATGGAGAACCGGCATCCAATAGATCGGCTTCCATGCTTTTACCAGATCAACTACACGCAGACTGATGTGCCGGACGATGTGGCATACTTTCCTGCCCAATTTAGACGGGTGAATCCCCTGTCCTACAAAGAGGTTTACACAATTCTGGATCGTATCGATGGTCCAAGCCACTACATCGGAACATCTATGGGCTGGGGAATTAACAATAACGGTTGGTGGGGAGAAGGTGGGATTAAGTTTTTTATGGATGGAGATTCAGATTTTCCAACGATTTGTGGTACAGGGACGGAAGACTATTTCGGTGGTTCATACAACTGGGATGTGGACGGCCAGTACGCGACATATTCAACCCCCTTTATGGGGATGCACCAGGTGCTACAGCTAGACGGGCTTTACAACTCACAACAACGCCACGTCATGTATCGATGGCACGTAATGGACCCGACCCGTTTTCAAAACGATCTGCGTGTGACTATCCAGGCGCAGGGCTGGCGCAGCAAGGGGCGTTTCTATCCGGGGCAGCACGATATCTGTTCTGTAGCATATTGGTATCAAGCACTACCAACGCTCCCATTTCCGTGTCTACCCGATCTCGATGCTCTGGAGATTGTTTGAAACGCTTAACTCTTTGCCTGATCAGGCAGGTTAGTCACCCCTGGAACGATCCAACCAAACGAAACGCACGAATATTGCCAGCACACAAGCGCAACACAACCGCCGTTAAAGAGCCTCGCGAGCTATAACGAGATAATGCAGAAAATCCAGAAGTTAATCTCACCACAATGGATCTCGGCTTTAATATGGTTTTGGCTGCTGGTGCCTGTACCAGTAATCGCCTTAAAACCGGTCGACAGAACGAATATCGTCATCTTTGGGGCCGGTCCTGATTTTGCGCCTCCGGTTTTTAACTGGATGGTACCCTCCTTCTCTGGTCCTGGGATGGGGCAATCTGTTTGGGAACCCCTCTTCATTCTCAACTATGAAACCGGCCGGATTGAGCCCTGGCTAGGCTTAAGTTTCACCTCTAACCACAGTTTGGATGTCTGGATGCTAAAACTTCGGCCTAGCGTTAAGTGGGCGGACGGTGAAGACTACGATGCCGAAGACGTGGTTTTTACCATCGAGACTTTACTTAGTGACAAGACGCAAACCTTAATTGAAGCCGCCAGCATGCAACATTGGGTAGACGACGTCGAACTCATCGACAACCTGACGGTTCGATTTAAGCTGAAACATCCCAATCCTCGGTTTCAGCTGGACTATTTCTCCGTTCGTGTTGCCTCCAGTGTGATTATTCTGCCACAACATATTTGGCAAGGAAAGGATCCATTTACATTCGAGAATTTCAATCTTCAGCAGGGATGGCCATTGGGTACCGGCCCCTATCGACTGGTTCAGGCGACAGGCAGAGAGTTCACCTACGATCGTCGAGACGATTGGTGGGGAGCGGAAGTCGGATTCGAAGATCTCCCACAGCCTAAGCGACTGAGATGGATTGTCACCGGAGCCGAAGAAAGCCGGTCCATGATGGCCGCCAGCGATGAACTCGATGTGATTGGTAGCCTGACACTGGGGGCTTTTGACGCTGTCCGCAGCATGAACCCCAATCTGGTTGCCTGGAAAGAGCAGATGCCCTACGTTTGGTTGGATCCCTGTCCACGCCAGCTTTCGTTGAATCATCAGGTCAAACCCTGGGACCAACCCGAGATGCGTCGAGCTATCAGTCTGATCATCGACCGTCAGCAGATCGTCAGAATCGCTTACGAAGGAACCTCTTGGCCTTCCAAGTCGATCTTTGTGGAGTATGAAGGAATGAAACTTTACATCGATGCTATCCAAGAATTATGGGTTCCATCTAAAAGCGATGTGGCAAGTGGCAAAAAAATGATCGAATCCCAGGGATGGGAACCAGGCAACAACAAATTTTATCAAAAAGAGGGACGGGTGTTGTCGCTCAACATTCAGACCCATGCGGCTGACATCAAGCTGCGTCGGGTGGCGGCGGTGGTAGTTGAACAGTTGCGTGCCGCAGGAATCGATGCCTCCACTCGTCCCATAGAGGGGTCAACCTGGAGTCAAAACAAGGCCTTTGGCAACTTTGAGGCGGTGGTAGACTGGGATGCTTGTGGGTCAGTCAATGAACCCTGGGTCTCGATGAACCGCTTTACCCATCAATACTATCGTCCAATCAACGAGCGATCGATTAGTAATAATAATTTTGTCCGTTGGAAGGGAGAGAAAAATGATAAATACAGCCAGTTGGTGGCCGAGATTGGAGTCCTGCCGCTTAGAGACCCAAAAATCATACCCCGGTTCAGAGAAGCGATGCAAATTTTCATGACAGAACAGGTGGTCATTCCACTCAACCAGGCAATTATGCTGATCCCCTTCAATAACACTTATTGGACCGGTTGGCCAACGGAGAAAAACAACTACATCCACCCCCCAATGTGGTGGATGAGCGGACACCGGGTGATTCACCAGTTGAAGAAAGCCCGATAAATAACTCAAAAATAGCAGAAGAATTACTTAACACTCTCGCCATGGCGGAACGGTCCAGGTGTTGCGCCAGTTCCACTTCCAGATGACCTTTTTGGTTGGCATGTCCAGTTCGTATTCAACTCCAGCAGTGAAAGGTAAAATCTTTGTTTGGTCTCCGATCGCTTCGCGGATCCATTCGATGAAGGCATAACTGTCGGTGACATCCGGTGGCCAGTGCCCCTCTGGAATCGGATCAGTTATCCTGTCGGTTCGATAGTGGGTTGGAATCAAATATCTAGGTTGAATCAGGTCGACGATCTCTACCAGGTGATGGGTCAAATCTACCCCCTGCCACTCGGTTAATCCCAGTTTCATATGAATAAAGAAGTCGACCTTCCCCCTAAGCTGTTTTAAGGCAGGATAGGGTTGATGTAAATCACCCATATGCAAAAAGGAGATCCCTTTCTCTTTATGGGTAATCAGGTAACCACAGGTAGGTAGATCAGATGTCTGGTTCTCTCCACTTTCAATGGTCTCCACCTGCAAAGCACCCAGATCGACCTCAAATGAATCCGGAAACCGGCGGCTCTGATGGTTGCCGTTCTGCAAATACTTCGGATACAAAACTTCGACCTGTGCAGCCGGAATATGTTTAGTAACGGGCAAATCTCGATCGAAGGCAGCGTCGCCGTATTTTTCGTCGACTGGAAGCGCTGGGTTCACGCAACCCGGACTGACAAACAATTTCTTGAACCGCTCACCCTGACAGATTTTTCGCAACGTTTTGGGATGGCAGTGATCGAAATGTTCGTGGCTGATGAAGATGTAGTCATACACAGGCTGAATTTCTTCCAGGTTGTGACCAAAGAGGTAAGGATCAAAAGCAAAGTTGACATCGCCTAGTATGACGTCGAACGCCCCACAACCCCACCATCTCAGAAAAGCATTTTCCATCTTTTGCCTCCTTTTATCGTCTACCTAATTATTATCTACCCTATATCCTTTCACAATTGTAGTAATAATACAAGTATTGTCAAAGGACTTAGTCACAGAAACAAAAAAGGAGTACCCATCTGGATACTCCTTCTTTTTATCATTACTTTTCGGCGACTACTTCAGAATTGCCATTTTTCTGGTTTCTGTCTATGGGGCCTTGATCGTATTTATGGGAACGGACGGTTGATTCACCATCTCGAATGCAGTAAACAAACCTTTCCTTGACAAACTCTAGAAGATCTGCTCGAAGTATCCATTGGCTGTATTTAGACGCCCACAGCAAATGGGACCTTGTGTCGTCGTAGATGGCATGACTGGGTTGCTTAATTGATAGGCCACTATTTTATTCATCTATGCCACCGGTCAAAAATCGAACGGGATTTTACACCACGGGAGATTAACGAACTATTATAGAAAGAAGTGGTTTTGGGAAAAGTATTGCAAACCCAAACGACAGCAATTGAAGGTGATAACAAGCAATACAAACCACTATTTGGAGCAAAGTAACACACCGTCGCAAACAAATCAGCACAGTCTAAAAGCCGAATTCGACCAGGCACGAAACTAACATGCCAAACTCGCCTCTTTTTTTAATGTTATTGTCTTGCCCGAACCTCAAGTTGAAAAGGCTATACGGCAATGATATAATAGCGTGAATCCTTTTGGCTAACCTGAAAAAATGGCTAGCTTTCGGCCATAAAATCCCCCACCAAACGGCATGCTTCAAACGCAACGCTTCAGGGTCCATAGTTCGTCTTTGCCCAAGCGAAAATGGATACGGACCATGTATACATATCGTCTCTATCCCACTTTCTCCTTTCTGTGGTTGATACTCCACGGAATCTTTTTTTCTCTACCTCTTACAACAGTAGAGGCGGGCGAACGAGAAGATTACACTTTCGCCTATAAACTGTTTCAGAAGAAGGCCTACATGGTGGCCAAAGATCAGTTTGAATTCTTCATCCAAAAGTATCCTCAAAGCGAAAATGCGGACGACGCTCGCTTGCTGGTTGGCGAATCTGCACTTAACTTAGAGCAGTACGACCTCGCCGTTCAACATTTCAAACAACTAACAGTCGAATACCCAAATAGTCCACTCCGACTGGACGCGGTACGTGGCGTAGCCACCGCCTGGTTTCGGCAAGGTAGATACGAAGAAGCAATCAAAGGATACCAACAGGTATTGGAGGGGGCAATAAAAGACGCCGAGTTGGATGTTATCGCAGAGGCTATCTATCTGACGGGTGAGTCTTATGAAAAATTGGGCTTATACCAAAAAGCCAGTGAGTACTATGACCAAATCCTACTAGATTACCCGGACTCCAAGCAGGCTGCTGATGCCCTCTATTCTAGAAGTTGGGTCTCTTATCGGTTGAAAAGATACCAGAGAGCGCACGACCAACTTCAGACCTTTGTTGATCAGTATCCGGATCATTATGCAGTGGTAGAAGCCACCTATCGAGCAGCAGAGTCATTATTTCAGATCTACGACTGGCCGAAAGCCCAATCCGAGTTCCAGCAATTTATCGATACTTATCAAGATCAAGATGGACGACAACAATACATTGTCGATGCTCGCTTTCGACTCGGCGAATGCTACTTTCAGCAAAAGATGATGTCTGAAGCTAAAGATACATTTAACTATCTGTTGCACGAAAGCGAGAAGTCAGCTGTCTCGGCTGAAGCGCAATATTGGATCGGGGAGATTTTAGCAGAGGAGAAAAAATTTAGCGAAGCCATCCACGAATATCAAAAAGTGAATCAACTCTACCCTGATAGCCCCGTAGTCGATAACGCTCAATACGGGATCGCTATGGTTTATTTCGTTCAAGGGGAACAAAATCCTAAAGTCTACCTTCAAGCCAGAGAAGCTTTCAAAATAGTGGCTGACAATTCCAAGTCGGAATTGAATGATGCGGCCCGTTTTCGGATGGGTGAATGCTTCCGGCTCTCTCGTGAGTTCAATTCTGCCATCCTCAACTACAACAAGGTTCGATCCGATTCTCCTTATGCTGACGATGCCAGTTATCAAATTGCGATTAGTTACTTCGAATTACGAGATTATGCCAGTGCCATCAGTACGATCAATGGGTTGCTGAAATCAACCCCCGACACCGAATTGGAGCCTTATGCGTTGTACCATCTTGGGTTGGCCTACTTCAATTCTCGGCAATACCCTGAAAGTGCTTCCGCTTTCGACCGGTATTTCAACATTTTAGCAGACCGGCAACTATCCACAGCACCTGCTGATGAAGCTCTGTACTGGAAAGCGAGAGCCCTATTTGAGGCCGAAGACTTCGGGAATACAATCACCACTTGCAATACATTGATCCAGAGATATCCTGATAGTCAGTTTCGGACACAGGCCGAGTTCTTTATCGCTGAAAGCACCTATTGGAACGACGGCTCAAAAGTATCTTACCAATCGGCACGGCGGAAGTATCAAGATCTGTTAAAGAAGGATACCACTGATGAATGGGCTGAAAAGTACCGTTTTGGTATTGGCTGGACCTACTTCTCAGAAGCCATGTTGTCCTCTCCAAAAGAGAGAAATCAGCTCTATCAGCGAGCCATTCAAACATGGCAAAAGATGATTCAGCGGTATCCTTCTGGCAAATTCGCCGACCAAGCTCAATACCATGTCGGTGTGGCCCAGAGCAACCTAAGGCGTTACCAATCTGCAGTTACCACTTTTGAGACGGTTTTGAAAACATATCAGGGAAGTAACTGGCGTGACGATGCCCAGTATCAAATCGGTTGGGCCTACTACAAATTGGAACGGTACAACGATGCAGCGGCGGCTTTTCAGAAACAACTCCGTTCCTTTCCGGCCTCCCGTTTAGAGCCCAAAGCGATCTTCGGAATTGCTAATGCCTACTTCAAACTCGGCAATTACACCGGTGCTATTACCGAATACCAGCGCGTGGTGGAGAAGTTTCCCAATCTGAAAGTGCAAACCGGTCAACCTGGAGCAGAAAAGGTGGTTGATCTCCGTCCTGAGGCACAGTATTACGTAGCTGAAAGTTACGTTAATCTACGGAACTATCAAAAAGCCATTCAAGCCTATCAAAAGGTGATTCAGCACTACCCAAAAAGTAGCTGGGCTGATGATGCACAGTACGGTATTGCCACTGCCTATGAAGACCTTGGAGAGGAGAAGAAAGCATTAGAGGCTTATCGCCGACTGATTAAAAACTATCCTTCGAGTGCCCTCGCACCGGACGTTCAGATTCATATCGGTCGGTTCTATTTCTCAGCAAAGAACTACAGCCGCGCTATCTCTGAGTTTCAGAAAGTAATCGAACGGTATGGTAAATCTGAAACAGCTTCCCTGGCTCAGTACCATATCGGTAAATCCTACTTGGAAATTGGATCGTTCAGGCAATCGATTGCCGCCTTTCAAAAGGTTGCCCCTGAAAGCGAGTTGGCAGCAACAGCACGCTATGACGCTGGCCATATTTGGTACAATAAGAATAATCCTGCCCGAAATCTGGAGAACGCAATTAAAACCTTTCTCGATGTGGTCAAGAAATACCCTAGAAGCAACGATGCGCCACGAGCATTGCTTCTAGCTGGCAACTGCTACCAGGAGTTACTGGAATGGCAGAAGGCCGCTGATACTTACCAGCAGATTCTTAATCAATATAACAACTCAGAGCAGGCGAAGATGGCACAGCTCTTACTAGGGCATGCTTATCGTGCGCAAAAGAAGTATTCTCCTGCCATTACCGCCTATACTGTAATTCGAGATGGCGGTACGGATCGCTACCCAGTTGAAGTAGTAATCGATGCTGAACTACGATTAGCGGAAACGTTAGCACTCAGTGGTCAGTATTATGAAGCAGGATCAACCTATTTGCGGGTTCGACACCTCAGGGAACAGCACAATCCACTGACAGCTCTGCATGCCGCAGTTCGAGCCGCCGATGCCTATGTGAAAGCTGGGAAGGATTTTCTGGCTAAAGACACTTACGAGGATGCAATTAATCTCTATCAAACCTATATCTCATCCGTAACCCCGAAACAGAAAAAGGACTGGGATCAGTTGCATCAATATGCAGACGGCAAATATCAGGAACTTTTACGCAAGACACAATAGATTTGAGTTGACCGTGCAGTGTGTTCCACCCCTTAGACGCAGGTGTCCGACTTCTGTCGTCGTTTGTTTTCCTATCTACATTCTCTTGATCACTTATATTCTTTTGATCTATCCCCTTTTAGTCAATAGTCAAACGGCAGAGCAGATCCAGTTGGAAGAACAGACTATCGGTATTATCGATATTACTCAGATTCAACTAGAACCTCGCAGCCAATTCAACGATCCGGTTCGGCCAGCGATACAACATGTGCTGGGACTCTATGCTAAGGAGCGGTTGTGGCACTTGCCACCGATTCATACGCCTCAGAAAGTTCCCCGGCCCTTATCGATCCCGGCCAAAAATTACAACGTGAGAGTTAAGGCTTCACCCGGGTTGCCAAGCGCCCCCTCTTTTGAAGCCCTGCTGGCCGGAGCCGCCACAAAAGCCGCCGGTTATCTCCAGTTTGACTATCGAAATCTAGCAGACGCCGAAAATGATAACCGAGGAACTTATAATGCTCTCAAAGGTGGACTCAACCTTACCTATAAGCCACTTAGCCAACTGGTACTGGATACCCGGATTTCTCTGAAAGATCTGAGATGGCCATTAAAAATAGATTCAACACCCGGTCTACTGGATAACAATCAACAGACAGCAGACCCGTCGATTGAGTTGCGTGATCTCCATAGCATGCAATTGCTTCGATCCAATTTGCGTCACAGTCATTATCTATCTGACAAAACACAACTGACGACGACAGGTCTATTAGAAAAATTCGATTTCAAACAAGAGTCTTCCATCAACCTAGATCAAGCTCAAGATCTACGACTTAACTTGGATGTCAGAACCCATTTTATAAATTTGGCCAATCCGGTTCACTTTGGTGTAAAAATGGGCTATCTATCGGCCAAGGAGGTCTCACAACACAAACAGAGTTGGTCCACTATACTAGAATTTTATGCCAAGGATAATTATAGCCCTGCGGGACCGCTGGTGATTGGAGTAGGGACTAGTGTCATCAGCTTTCGAGAACGAGAGCCAGCTGACATTTCTCCAAATGAAGCCAATGATGAATTCAGTCAAACAGCCCAAACATTTGTCGATCAAACCAAACTTCAACCGGGTGGCTTTCTGTCCGTTACGACCCGGCTCAACAATCAGTGGCGATTCAATTTGGAAGGAGACCGATCGGTCCACCACCATTCAGTCTCTAAGCTCTATTTCAATAGCAACTACGTCAGGTTAAATCCGTTTCTAAAAGCCGAGAAGGCTTGGGCACAACGATTGACTTTGACCTATCATCGGGGTCAGAAGACAGAGCTTAATTTTGGAACCTTTGCCAAACAAGTAACAGATCTGGTTTATCTGGTACAGGAGGTTAGTAATGGAATCGATCGTGAAAGTGAAGGACTGAGTTGGACGCCTGTTAATGCAATAGAATTAACATCTCTCTATGGTGTGCGGCTATCCCTCAATTTACCGCTAACAGATCGAGGGCGTGTTAAGGTCGATTACCAACGGGATCTACAAACGACTGATATTCCCCATCACCCCAAAAATGTAGCGCATTTAGATCTGGATTATCAGTTTCCCCTCGGTTTCGAAATTCGTTTAGATGCGAAGATAGAAACAGACAGAGCCAATGGGACTCAACCTTCAACTCCGATTGAGGGAATAGACCCACCGGTCCAGTTGACTGATTTTATCCACCTCCAAGCAGAATTAGGTAAAAGTATCGGTCAATATATCAATGGTTTTGTCGGTGGGTCATACGTAATTGGTGAGGTGGCCTTTTTGCCGAATTATCCGGTTCGGCGGAATTACCTCGATTTTGGTGTTGAACTAGGTTTTTGAACCGTGTTGATATTGGATCACGTTCTTCAAGGACTAAAACAGTTGGCTGGTGGTGGGTATCTATTATTAGTGTTAATCTCTTTTTCTGTCTGGTCGCACACAATTATTTTGGAACGAGCCTATCATTTACGGCGCAAACGAGTAATTCCTTCGGCTTATGTAACTCAGAGTATTTATGCTGAACTGGTCGAAGGTCAGCCGGAAACAGCCATTCGAATGTGCGAGAAAGTACCGTCACCTCTAACTAATGTTCTTCGAGCCGGGATCGCAAACCGAGATGAGAATGAAAAAGACTTAAAATCTGCAGTCGATATTGCAGTGCGATTGGAACGCCCAGCCATCATGCGCCACCTCAAGACTCTAGCTATGCTGGCTAATGTCTCTATGTACACGGGGTTACTCGGTACGGTGCTAGGTATGACGTCCTCGTTTCAAGCTCTCTGGCGAGGCGATCAATCGGGTAAACACCTGCAGGGTATTGCGGACGGGATTTCAGAAGCGCTCATCACCACCGCGGCCGGTCTAATCGTGGCTTTACCGACACTGGTTGCTTATCATTACTTCAATCGAAAATCACAAAATCTCCTAATTGAACTCGAACGCCATGGAATGTCACTGATCCGGTTCTTGGTAACTGAGGAGTATAAACTATTTCAGGAAGAATACGAGAACGTTCGCGATTGGACAGATGATCCGTCTATTAATGTATCTGTTGAGGAGGAACAAGTTTAATGCCCAGAATTGGTTTTTTTCTGCCATTGGCTGTTGCCGAACATGTTTTGGTCATTCTTTTTTCTGCTTGGTTGATCTACCAACCCCCCTCTTTGAAAATCGAAGAAACTGAGTATCTGGTCGAAATCTTTAAAGAAGAGCCACCTCCAGAAAAAAAGAAAATCGAGGAACCGCTGGTATTTGTTCCCGAGCCCGAAACGGTTCCTGTCGATCTGCCCCCTTTACAGTCACTGCAAAACCTCGATAGCTTTTTCAGTGAAAGTTCCGGCAACGCTGAATTGCCGGACGTGCGTCGACTAACCTCGCGTACTTCGGACCTGCTGCAAAGCACTGACATTAGCATTCCCTATGGACAGAAGCAGCGATCCACCGAAATCGATGTCGATGCCGCTATTCGAGCAAAGACTTTCAGCGACGAAATTGGGCATCAATCAACTGCTAATCCGGTTGGGACAACAGACTCAACCGGTAAGGTTTTGCGGACAACCGGTGACAATCAAGCTTTTACCGGTAAGGTTGCTTCAGAGGGACGACGGCAAAGTCAACCGAGTAAAGCGGTAGGCGAAAGGCCTTATAGTATTACAGGAATCGACCCAGGGCGTGGTATACTCCATGAACCGAAATTGCCAGAGGTTGTAGGCAAAGTGCAGGGGGGTGTGGTTAGGCTCAGCTTTGTCGTTAAACCTAACGGAACAGTCTATCAGGTACGGATTGTCGAAAACCGTGCTGGTGAACTGGGCCCGAAAGCCAGGATTTTCGTTTCTCAAATTATTTTTAACAAATTGGCTTCAAACTTGCCTCAGAGAGATCAATCAGGCGAGATTACGGTTCGATTTGAACGGCAATAGTAGATCTATTCCTGTACAAAATAGTTAAATAAGACTGAAGTCCATATAAAAAAATCTTGCCATTTTTTAGGAATGCGATATAATATGGACTTAGCTAATGCAAAGGTATTAATTTTCAAGGAGAGGTATTTTATGAAAAGGATTTGGTTAGTTCCTGCTATCCTCGTTGTACTGACAACTTTGATCGGCTGTGTCCCACTTAGCGTGAAGATAAGCAACGCTGACCGAAAGGTCGAACTGGCTGAGTTAATCCAGGTCAATAAGGATCTCATTAAAACCGACAAAACGAAAGCCAATGAACTGATAGACCGACGAAACAAACTCTATGATGAAGCGGTTGTTGGATACAGCGAAATCACCGAAACGAAGAAAAAAGGAGCTGATGACTACAAGCAGCGTGCGCACTACAAAATAGCGGAGATCCACAAGTTCCGAAAAAAACTGGACGATGCCTTAACCCATTACCAAGAGGTGGTTAAAATTGCACCAGGTGGATATCTAGGGAGTCGTGCCGCTGGTAACATGTCTACTATTCGCCGAAACCGTCAGGAGATCCAAGAACAGTTGCGAACCTATCGTAATCGAAGTCTAGTGGATACTCCAGAGAGCCAAGAAGTTGCCGTGCAAGCCTTATACAAAGTTGCTGAAGCCTATGTGGCAATTGGTGATTTTGAGGAAGCCATTAACCACTATGAAAAACTGGTGGAGGAGTTTAAGGACCACGAACTCGCCCCCCGTTCCCTATATAAAGTTGGCAACCTGTACTTCTACCAACTCTACGACTATACCAACGCAGGTGGTTGGGGAGCATTTGTTAGAGTGGCTAAAGATTACGAGGGTACTTACGAAGCTGGAGAAGCCGAAACACTCCTCAAAAAATCGCGTCAAGACCTAACCATGATCGCACAAGATCAGGAAGATATCTCCAAGTACACTAACTCAAAGGCGATGGCGATGAGAAAAGCCGGTCGGTTGGTCACATCAGCAGACCTATATCAGATGGGACAACGAGATCGAATTGTGCAAGACTATCAGAATATAGCTGCCGGTTGGATTAGGATGAGAAACTATCCCAATGCAAGTTTCGCCTATCGTGAGCTAGCTGAAAACCTAACCGGAAACAAGTTTGCTCAAGCAGATGCTTTGTACCAGATCGGGCGTCTTCACCAGTTGGACGGCGAGTACACTAAAGCGATTGAAGGGTACGATAACCTGTTTAAGGAAGCCCCCCAATCGACCTGGCGAAATGAAGCGGTTTATCAGCAAGCTGTTTGCTATCGCAGTATTCGTGAGTTTGCCAAAGCTCACGAGATGTTTGGTGCTTACATGAGTTTGGACCAACCGGAACAGTTGAAGTATTACCGCGAGGCACAACAGATTGTTCGCCAATTTGAACTCGATCAAGACGAAGATGGTTTCATGTTCTACAAGGAACAGGAAGCTGGAACTTCCGACCAGGATCCGAACGATAAGCCCGAGAAATAACATCTCGGTTCTAGAAATCTGGCGTAGCGACTAGACTAGAGATACGGTTAATGCGCAGATCCGCTTGGCGGGATGGAAGGTTGTCCTTCCATCCCGCCTTTTTTTATTATAGAAGGCTATCTGGTCCAATATCATAAACTATGAAGCGATAATACTGTGAAACTTGCGACCCTTGCCACTTGTAATCTTAACCAGTGGGCCCTTGATTTTGAAGGTAATTCAGACCGGATTCGACAGTCCATTCAAATTGCCAAAGACCGACAAGCAACCTATCGTCTGGGGCCAGAGCTAGAGATAACTGGATATGGTTGCGAAGATGCCTTTTTGGAAGAAGACACCTTTTTACACGCTTGGGAGGCTTTAGCTGAGATTTTGACTGGTGATCTCACCGATGGAATCTTGTGCGATATTGGAATGCCAGTAATGCACAAGAATGTGCGCTATAACTGTCGGCTATTCGTCCTTGATAGACAGCTCTTATTGATTCGCCCCAAGATCTTTCTGGCCGCCGATGGTAACTACCGCGAGACTAGATGGTTTACAGCTTGGGATCAGCGGCGGGAAGTAGAATCGTTTTCCTTACCTCCAAGTATTAGGTCACTGATCCAACAAGATACTGTTCCGTTTGGTATCGCTGCGATTGACACCCGTGACACTGTACTGGCGACTGAGACTTGCGAAGAGTTGTTTACGCCTAATAGTCCCCATATCGGACTGGGGTTGGACGGCATTGAAATTATTGCTAATGGATCGGGATCGCATCACCAACTCCGAAAACTCAACCAGAGAGTAGATTTGATTCAGAGTGCTACGGCCAAAGGGGGTGGAGTTTATCTTTACGCTAACCAGCAGGGCTGTGACGGTGGACGACTCTATTTTGATGGTTGTGCCTTGATTGCAATCAACGGTCAGGTCGTAGCACAAGGTTCCCAATTTTCGCTAGATGATGTCGAAGTGGTAACAGCGACAGTAGATCTAGAAGAGGTCCGTTCTTACCGAGGCGCGATCGCAAGCCGATCCTTACAAGCGGCACAAGCCACCTCGATTCCCCGAATTTCTGCTGATTTTGATTTAACCACTACCAAGATAATTCCACCGACTAGGCCAATTTCGGTATCGTACCATCAGCCGGAAGAAGAGATCGCCTATGGACCAGCCTGTTGGATGTGGGACTATCTACGTCGTTCGGGAGCCAGTGGATATTTTGTGCCGATCTCTGGTGGAGCGGATAGTTCCTCAACCGCTACTCTGGTGGGCTCGATGTGCCAGTTGGTGGTTCGGTCTGTGGCTGACGGAAACACGCAAACTCTAGCCGATGCTCGAAAGGTCGTCGGTGATCCAGATTACATTCCGACAGATACCCGTGAGTTCGCCAACCGAATTTTGCATACCTGTTATATGGCTTCAGAGAACAGTTCTCAATCCACCCGAGATCGGGCCAAGGCTATTGCTGACCAAATTGGTGCCTTCCATCTGCACGCGAACATAGATGGAATCGTGAGTGCCTTTTTAGCCTTGTTCGTTCATCTAACCGGGAAAAAACCTCGATTCAAGATTAACGGAGGTACTACAGTTGAAAACTTAGCTCTCCAGAACATCCAGGCCCGAAGTCGGATGGTGCTCTCCTATGTGTTGGCGCAACTATTGCCGTGGGCACGGGCTCATGAAGGCGGATTGCTGGTTTTGGGAAGTGCCAATGTGGACGAGAGCTTGCGTGGATACGTCACCAAATACGACTGTAGCAGCGCTGATATCAATCCAATCGGCGGCATTAGCAAAAGCGACCTACGACGTTTCCTGCGCTGGGCAGCGGAACACCTCGGTTATTCAGCCCTGGTCGATGTGGTCGAAGCCTCTCCGACAGCAGAATTGGAACCGATCACCGAGAGTTACAGTCAAGAAGACGAAACCGATATGGGAATGACCTACGACGAATTAAGCCGCTTTGGTATTTTACGCAAGGTCTATCGATGTGGCCCTGTTAGTATGTTTGAGAAATTGATTCACGAATGGTCACATTTATCACCAGAGAAGGTGGCAGAGAAGGTCAAGCGGTTCTTTTACTACTACTCGATCAACCGCCACAAAATGACGACTATGACTCCGTCTTACCATGCTGAATCTTACTCTCCTGAAGATAACCGTTTCGATCTAAGGCAATTTCTCTATAACGCCCGTTGGACCTGGCAATTCCGTAAAATCGATCGCTTACTGAAACAGTTGACGCTTTCCAATAAATCCTAAATATATAGCGGTTATTGAATCTTGGATTCAACAGGTAAATGCAACAAGATGATTTGCTCCAAAAAACACCTGATTGAGTGTTTAAAATCCAGTCTTTTCTGAGGTCTATCTGTTTAATCAATTCATGGCCTGAACGATTTCTTGATCCGTGGTCGTTCTAAAGACTCTTGTTTTTGCCAAGTATTGACGGATCAGCCCATTGGTATTTTCCACTAGCCCCGTTCCTAGGACGTGTAGGCATGTGTAAAATACAAAGTCACATTCCCCCCATTGCTAGGTGATTGTCCGCTGACTGCCAAGCTCTTTCCCATGGGTCGGAGGTAATGGTATGCGATGCTTCTTTCGCTCTCCCCTTCGTAGGCCGGTCTATCTTGGCTATCAGTGCTAATCCTGACCTCCTTTCATACCCCCGAACACTCACATAAAGTCATGAGCGCTTGTTTGGTCAGGTTTGGCTTAATGTGTTGCTTGGGAGCATCCCCTTGCTTGATCTCTCGGTGGATGTAATGCTCCCACCGTTACCCAACTATGCTGACTAGGCGCCTTTTGTGGACATGTCACTGTCCCCAGTTACGGTGCCTCTGACTCATGACGCCAGGCCTGAAAAGTTGGCTAGGTTGGCTTGACTCCGAGGCCTTTTCCGAGGCTTCCCTGGTAGTCCTCCTTTTGGGCCGGACCAGCTATCTAACCGAGGACATGATGCGGTGTGGTATCACCTCACCCACCAAATGGGTCACGGACTATCGACACCACAACAGCGGTTTCTAGGCCATCATCAGTGGCCTAGAGCCGGCTGACGTCCCCTCAGTGGGTTGCTCCTAAAACGGTCAGCCGGCTCAAAGAGGACTAGACCAGGGGGACCAAAGGCCACTTGCCAGTCGCGACGCGCCTTCGAATACGCATCGCGCCTCAGATGGCATCAAACAATGCTATCCCTGTTCCAGCCCAGGAAATCATGGTTGTGGTCTGGTTGGTCGTCGACCATCTCAACCCGGCGGCCGATGGCAGCAAACGGCTACCTGGCAATCGTCACGGTAAGAAGGTGTGTGGCGGTGCCAAACGGAGCAGTGACGGCAAAGACGATTACAATGTACCCGAGGCTTCGGTGGGTTATGACGCCGGTCATGACAGCTTCGTCTATGGTTACATGTGAAAATACTGTAGTCATGAACTTTGCCTTTGCGGCCGACAAGCGACAGAATTTCCAACCTTGCCCAGCAGATAACCAACTGGATTTTGATCGTCTGCAGTGACGCTGTCTTTTTGGTTGTACCTCCAATGGTAATAGTCTCTCAGTGGCCATCAAGCAGGTGCTTTCGGCTTTTCATTGGAACTACCTTTAGGAGCAGATCGAGTATCTGGTGATAGATTTTATTGGCCTCAGATTCACTGAGACCAAACACCGAGCTCAACCGGGCAAAGGTCGGATTATGGGGCGGAGAGATGAATGTTAAAAGAAGTCGCTCTCGCAATCGAAGCGGTGATTTCCGACTGTATTTCTTCATCGGTTGTTTTTTCAAACTGATTCATCGCATTATAGTATGTTTGGTATCATGAAACATAACACCAAAGCAGCTAAACTCTGTCCTTCTGAAGTCGGAATTTTAGCTTCACTTTATGCCCTCGGAGGATATGGACAACCTGTCTTTTGGCCAAGGTTGAGAAGGGATTATCATCCCCTATTTTCTTCTCTTCCGTATCGAACCAGACTCTTTCCTTTTTGTATGTTTGATAGCGTATCAGCGATTGTAATTCCGAAACATATGGCGACAGAGTCGGCCCGTTGGACGGCACACTCTGATACGATTACCGTGTTAGGGGAAAGAGGTTGAGAAGTCGTTAGTAATCGCGGAATGAAACCTGCTCAAACTTCAAACCGGTGCGATATGTAGAGCAGTTCTGCATCAGAGTAAAATGCTGTTCTGGTAACTGGCTGTTGCTTCAGGGATGAATTGCTGATTCTGGCCAAGGGAAAAGTCACGAAATACCGGTGACCAATGCCGCCCGATTAAGAGCGCTATCTACTTACAGCGATAGGTAAAGCTGATTACTGCTTTTGTCTTTTCGCTCTATAGGTTAGTTGGGGATAAGTCCCCAAGGGGGCCGGAATCGGCAGAGAAACACAAACTTTTGAACGGCAACGCTATCCAGACTACATGCCCCTAATCCGTAATCTATCCTTGCGAACACCTACCCGCTGGTATCATAGCTGTCATCAAATCTTTACTCCTCGTAAAACTCATCACGCTGCATACTAAATGCATTAGTGCAAAAAATATATACGTGACGTTGGGCAAGGAACGGGCCGAAGATAATACCAACAGTGTCATCCTCAAGGATATCGTCCACCATCAAATATGACGAAGTCTGGTCTTTCATCGGCCGTAAGGACAATAAACAATGGCTTTAGTTAGCACCGGATCAGGGCAGTGGCCAAATTGTAGCCTTTAACCACTACTCTCGTTATTTTCCTTTGTTCAAGTTGGAGATATGTGGGAAATAGGGGGAATCAACTCAGAGCTTGATCGAGCTTAGCAATTAGTTGATTTATTGTCTCTTCTGAACTGACTTGAGGCTTTCGCATTCGAGCCGCCAAGTTCAAGGCAACTAGAATCGCACGGCTCAGAGGGTCATTTGTTCCTTGCCCACGACCAACTCTCCGCATCAACCCATCAATATAGTTTGCCAACTCTCGAATGTCATTCGCTGTCAAATTATTAGGAGGTTTGACAGTGTAGCAAACATTGTAAATATTGACCTCAATGGGCGTGGCCTCGGTATTTGGATTGTTTTCAGCTATCGGTTCCTGAGCAGATGGTGATGAATCTGTGTCCCTCAGATTTTGTCTGTCCACGCTGTTAGATTGTGGTAAATCAAAGGTTGACAACTGGGTGAGCATCTCCAACCCTCGACCAAGTGCTCGCTTATTATTAGGCTGAACCGTCTTCGCCTCCTTGGTGTCTTTGTTTCCAGTTTCAGTCTTGTTTCTCAATTAATACCACCGCTATTATGCGAATTACGGTTCCCAAAATTAAAGTCAGAAAGCCATTATAGCTTACTTCATTAACTTATTACGAAGTTCTGTTGATGTAACACCTACGAGCCGTATTCGTGGTAAACTAAACTACCAGTATAAGAACTCTTCCAAGAGAGAGTAAAGCTGTGCTTCGCACGGACAGGTATAATTAATTTAATCTAGACACACATTCAAAAAACGCCATAGCGATTGCCACTACCTGCCGGGTGGCTATTTAGTAGCTGCATCACGCAACACGGGGATCACAAGGCATGCCCCGACTGATGGCAGAACTTTTCTGCAGATCACTTACTGGTAGGCCAACTTGAGTCCTCCCCAAATGGTAGCCGTTTTTTCTTTAGCTGAAACTGATAGAAATGCCTCTGTACCGTTTTTCATCAGTTGGTTTATTTCGCCTATCGATAAAGCCTTACCTTTGTAGACAACAGCCTCATCTAACACGGCATTCATGAATCGATTGGCGTGCGTCATCATGTGTAAGTCTCCATCGTGGGTGCCGACATCAAAGTCAGCATTTTTCTTCTCACTTTTAACTACTCCATCCAGATACAAGTACATAGTTCCTTTGGCCCTGGTACCGACCACATGATGCCATTTTTCATCGTTGATTTTCTGGCCCGCAGCGATATGGAAACTCTGTCCACCTGCGTCT
Source organism: Candidatus Poribacteria bacterium (assembly GCA_030748495.1). Lineage (GTDB taxonomy): Bacteria > Poribacteria > WGA-4E > WGA-4E > UBA9662. The sequence goes on from JASMLX010000078.1 coordinate 20,244, forward strand.
CGACAAAAAAAGCTGACGTCACCATCTGATTGTTTGCCTTGGTTGGCATAATAGAGAGCGTACCACGGTTGTTTTTGTCCTTGATGGCCATAACTTTTTGCGATCAGCATTGGTGGTTGGGCATGATCGCCAGTTATTTTGACCCAACAAGCCAAAGTAAAATCTGTGCCTTTGGGGAAGTGGAAGTCCTTGTGGTTTTTGACCTCAATCCAACCATCTTTGCCTTCAAAAGCCAATGCACCATCGAATTTACCGTCTTTAATCCATTCGACTTTACCACTGATTTTACCGTCGTGCCCGTTGCCGGAGATATCCTTAACCAGATTGCCTTTTTTGTTGAAGAGCCAAGCCGCAACAGGGCTGTCAGCAGCTAAAGCATCAACAGTTAATGTTGATAAGCAAAGAAGAAAGAAAGAGATCTTATGTTTTAGAGTGATAGACCTGATTACCAATTTATTCATCGAACTGCATCCTAAGTTGATTCATAAGGAATTTTATCAGAATAGGTGAACAGAAGCAACAATGCTTACCTATAATCCATTGTTGATCAGATCAACAATGGATTATTCAGTAACCCAGTGGTCGAATCTTGGCTTGGCTGCCTTTAGTCGAGGCAACCTCTTTGCCTGTTTTCTGAGTGAGTAAATTACGATTAATCGTAATCCTCCACCCTAGAGCCTTCATATCGACTTTCTACATATCGTATCGTTGCCTTCGATATGTCGTCTTATCAAAGTCGCTATGATTCCAAAATAGCTTGATTAAATATAATACACAAAGTATAAGGCACCCCGTCAGTTAAGGCACTCGGACATCAGGACAACTACGAACCACTATGATCATAGGGAAAACCGACCGACGGCTACATTGTTCCCATCAAATCGTGTTGATGATAACCTCAAGGTAATTTAATAGTAATCCCTATGAGAAACTCCGAGACCAATAACAAGAACATATCACTAGCATAGTTTCTATGCGGATTGAGGTAGGATATAGAGGGGGGCGATTTTCCCGGATAGCCTTGAGATTCTCACCTAGTTGAATCATTTCCGCAACTTCCAGCCCTCCATATATTGGCCCCAGACTGTCACCGTCAAAAATGCGCCGTCTACGCTTACTTTCACCCTGAATACGGAAGGATTGAGGTCCAATGCCCCTTTCGAAGACTTCGATGTGAATGGCGAGATCTCCACCATCTACCACGGAATGTCCGGTTTGTTTGAGAGCCTTTTTCAGATGACCGATGGCGAATTTGACTATGGAGCCATCTGATTGGGAGCGAGCAGAAACAGTCGGTTTTCCGAACGGTGGCTATTATACAAAGGAATGAAGCAACACCATCGAGCTGAGATCTTGACATGGGTCGTATCAACGTACCAACTCAGCCCAATATTTCCCCGGCTTTTGGTCGAAGAACATCGATGAGCACTGGTGCCAAGCCTTGTTTCCAGTTCTGAACGATCTCAAGTATGAACTCCAAACCGCGCTCTAATCGGCCTTCTCTAGAAGCACTCAACTAAACCCCAATCGTCAAGCTAAATCCTGACCCCGGAGTTCCAACGGAACCATAAAAACAGTGGAACGACAACTAAATAGAAGATTAAGGTGTTGGAAATTTGGTTATTGGCAAAGTAGATATCCCCTAGTTGAATTGACGAAACCGGTCAATTGTATTACAATCAGTTCGATATAAATAAGAAATCCACCTGAATTGCCAGATATTTTAGGAGAAATATTTTACTATAACTGGCTAACCTGGAAACAAAATAGAGGCTATTTCTTACACTAATTCCAATTATTATGAAAATTACAAAAGTTGAAATTTTAAGTGCCCGTGAGCCAATACAGTTGCCAGAACCGTGGTTGCCCGCCTGGCAAGAACCCAATGGTCGTTATGCTACCACCTTTGGCCTTTCGTTGTATAAGGTCTATACTGATCAGGATATTGTGGGTTATGGCCCCAATATCGGTGGTGACCTGCACTTGTTGAAAAACCAAAATCCATTGCAGATCAGGCAATTTTGGTATGATAACATGAGTGGCAAACGAGCAGGTAATTCAGACAAAAGAGCAGCAGGTTTAGAGATTGCGCTTTGGGATATTATGGGCAAAGCTACTAACCAACCAATACATCAGTTGTTAGGTGCCAGTCGCCAGCGAATACCAGTTTATGCCGCTACCAGTCGGCTTCTTGAAAGCCATCAGCATATCGAACAAGTTAAACTGTTGATTGATCTTGGTTTTAAGGCCGTTAAGCTCAGGCTTCATCGACCAAATCCGTGGGACGATTTAGCCGTAGTAGCCGCTGTTAGGGAGTCAGTTGGTGATGCTATTGAGATTTTAGTCGATGCCAACCAGAATAATGCTTCGACCGGAGATGGTGAAAGGTATAACTTCTGGTCTCGGCGAATTGCCCAGCAGATCGCCATAGAATTGGATCAACTCAATGTTTACTTCTTGGAGGAGCCACTGCCCCGAAACGATGTCGAAGGCTTAGCCATGATCAGCGATTCGGTTGAGATGATGATAGCTGGAGGTGAACATACGCCAACTGTCGGCGAATTCAAACCACATCTGTTGGCAGGTGCTTATGATGTGTTACAACCCGACATAACGCTAACGGGGAATTTTGGTGTTACTGGGCTAAGAGAAATATCGAGTGTGGCAGACTTTTCTGGTCGATTGGTTATTCCACACGTTACAGGAGGAGGCAATTTCTTTATCATGTTTGCTGCCACCTTGCAGGCTATGGCTACAGTTGACAATTGCCCTATGATTGAGTTTCCCTGCGATCCACCAATTCTGACCCCTAAAACGTTGCAATCCATTTTGACCGAACCAATTTGGATCGAGGATGACGGTTCTATATCAGTGCCAAGCCAACCTGGCATAGGTGTCGAAATCGACGAAAGTCGATTGGAAGTTAGTTTAGCTTCTGAATGGACTAATTAATTATAAAGAATTAAAGGCGTATATCAACATGAAAACAACACTATTCTCTACCACTTCCATCCTTTCTTGGCTTCTAGCTCTAAACGCTTTAACAGGAATTGCTGGCACATTTAAGGATAACTTTAATGATGGAGATGATAAAGGATGGAAGAGATTTGGACAAGGAACTTGGAAAGTTGTAAATGGTGAATATAAGATGACAAGTAAAGTTAGTGTAAGCGGCTCCTCTTGGGGCGACGTCAAATGGAAGAATTATACTGTCGAAGCTACCGTTCGTGTTATTAAAGCCAATTATATAGGGGTTTGCGTTAGGCAATTGGATCAACTGGTATGGCTGGGCAATTAATGTTGAAGATAAAGCAATGTCTTGGATCTCGCAATTTGCTGGAAATTTGGGGGAAGTAACAAAAGATTCTATAGATTTAGACATAGCCAAAAATATATTTTAAAAGTTATTGTAGCAGACGGAAAATTTGAAGGATATGTTGATGGTCAATTGATTCGAGAATGGAGCGATAACCGTTTCAAACAAGGGGCGGTTTCAATGGCCTTCTGTTGTGATGCATCAAAGGTAGTATTTGATGATTTTGTTATAAGCGGAAATGACGTACCAAATTCAGAATTGGCGGTTTCTCATCAAGAGAAGTTAACAGTATGCTGGGCAAAAATAAAGGGGAATTAAGCCTGAAGTTAGGTTTGAACCGCGACTAAAACTAGATTATACACTCAACTAAAAGACAACAAGTTGTTTAGAATAACTTGCGGATTCAACTCGTAAGTGCGATTACGGTATTAATGGATTTAGTCTCAACTTCCCACGATAAGATCTCATGAGGTATTTGAAAAGCCGATCCCTTCGAGGCTGATGATCGAGCCGGTCTATGATCTGTTGCAGGTGCACCTGCACCTGGGACAATGTATCCGAGCTCATGCCTTTAAGGCACAGGCACAAACACATCTGTAACACCCAAAACTATAGAAGATAACTATCATGATTAAGTCAAGGAGAAAGGCCTCCACTCGATTTTTCAGTAGTCTATTCATGATAATATGCACAACATGCATCCAGGCCCATGCTATGAAGAGGCTGGCGACCCTGAACGTTGCTCCCCAAGCCGCTGTCACAGCTAACTCGGAGAACATCGCCAGATGGAAGTACTGCGCCAAATGTGTTGTGGACGGCAAGATCCCGGTCGAAAATCAAGCATTCGCTGATGACGGCCTCAACCAAACGGTTTGGTCCGTCGATCCCGCCAAGGATGGCAACCAGACCGGTTGGTTGAAGTTCACGTGGGAAGGACCTGTCCAGATTCGCCATATTGCCTTTTCCAGAAGACCGCGTGGACACTAGACGATTGTTGGAAACGAGTCTACCTCAGCGATGACTCGACGCCCATCGCCAAAGGAACGTTTGCGAAGAAGAGCGGCCCACAATCGATTTTGCTCGACCAGGTACATCAAGCCTCCGAGTTGACACTGACGTTCTCCGACTCCTATGGTGGAACTCCGGGGCGAGTGAGGTGCTCATCTTCTCTCGAGAGGCAACGACAACCGATGTGCTCAGGGAGATGGGCGGATGGAAACTGGCCCAGGATCCTCGACTGTACCTTCATCTGCGATCGTTCGGTCTGGACCAACCAACTGCAGAGGACATGGCGGACTTGATTTCAGAGATGTGGGAAAAACACGGCGAAAGATTCGATGCCGCACGCTTCGAAGAAAGACTTTCAGTGCTGACCAACGACAATCTAGCGGACGATGAAAACCCGCTCTGGGGCTATCGCATATCGCCTCTTGAGAAACTGCAATTCCAAATCCTCCTCTTTAAAGACGAAGCAGACCATGATTTTATTCCCGCGTTTCCGGGGGCCGAAGGTTTCGGAATGTACACCACCGGTGGTCGTGGTGGCAGTGTGCTTGAGGTGACCAATCTGAACGACGCTGGTCCAGGCAGTTTCCGCGCGGCTGTTGAAGCAGAAGGTTCGAGGACAGTTGTCTTCCGGGTTTCAGGAACCATTAGATTGGAAAATCGCTTACTCATCACGAATCCCAATCTGACTATTGCAGGTCAGACAGCACTAGGGAACGGCATCTGCATCCAGGGGCACGAGTTAAGCGTCGATGCCGATAATATCATCATCCGCTTTCTGCGCGTCCGTCCCTGTGACGTGCTGGGAGAACCTATCGGAGATGCCATCTCCGGACGCTTCATCAAGGACATGATTATCGACCATTGCTCGATGAGTTGGTCCATGGATGAGGCCTGTACCTGGTATGCCCTGGCAAATGTTACGGTTCCGTGGTGTACTATAGCGGAATCACTAGATAGCTCTCTCCACCCGAAAGGTGCTCACGGGGCGGGACATGCCACCGGTGGGTTTAATCTTAGTTTACATCACAACTTAATCGTCCATAAAAATTTCCGCAATCCGCGTTTCGGTGGATACGGCAACCTGGTTGACTTGATCGTCAATTTCCGCAACAATGTCGTTTACAACTTTGTGACCTCAGGCTACGGAGGACAAGGGGACACTTACAACTTCGTCTACAACTACTACAAACGAAACGTGGCCCCTCTTCTAAGAGCAACCACTTCCTTACGCCATACACTCACAAAGTTATCGGTAAATAGACAACTGGCAGGGTGTTGATCGCGAAGTTCCCCGGTCGGACTAACCATTCCCAGTCGCACCTGTTAGTACGCAATCGGCGGAGGAAGCGTATAGACTCTTGCTTAGCAAGGTCGGCGCTATCTACCCGAAGCGGGATGCAGTCGATATAAGGATCATTAACGATGTCAAAAACAGCACTGGGAGAATCATTAACTCCCAGCAAGACGTTGGTGGCTATCCTGACTTGGGAGTCGCTGATGCACCTGTTGACACTGACCACGACGGTATGCCGGACGATTGGGAAAAGGAGTACGGCTTCAACCCAAATAACGCTGCGGATGGTGCTTAGGATAAAGACAAAGACTAGTACACTAACCTAGAGGAGTACCTTAACAAAACCTGCCCGACGAAGTTCGTTGACTACACAAATCTGAAGAATAACATTCATACCTATCACTGACCTGAATGAAAGGGAAATGGAACTAATTTAGCTATGGACAGTCGATTCAAGTAGGAAAGAAAATGTCTTCAAGATCAATTGGCGGATTGGGCCAACCGGGCCGGTAATGTATTCGGATTGCCGGACGTCGATTGGCCTTTAACTATTGCTGATCAGTGACAACAAACCGAGATGATTGCCTAACTGATGTCAGCATTACCTTTTTATCGCTCATGCAAACAGTCCGGGCTTGCCGTACTATACTGGTGGAGGCAGTGTCTCATTCTGGGGGCTGATCTCTTGAATCCACCGGGCTGCATTAATCGGCACGGTTTCGATCATGTCGAACATTTGTAACAGTTCTCGGCTAGGTGGATGCTCAGTTTCGATTGACAATCGCAGTATATGGTCCGAAGTTTGGTTCCACTGAGCAAAGTCAGGTCGAATCATTACACTGGCTCTATTGGCATTACATCACTCACGAGTCAACAATCAAGCCCGTATACCATCTAACCTTTGAAACTACGATTTCTATTGAAACTTAGTTTAAGTAATGCCTCAACCCAAGCACTCTATGGTCTTAACTCCCAGATACCTTACTATTTCTGATCTTTCCAACAGCCAGATTTGTCTATACAGGTAAATGGGGATCTATAAGTGGAATCCTAAACGATGATTATACTGCTATGGATAATGGCAGGTTCTGATAGTAAAACCTATCTGCTGGCACTCCGTCTAGACTGGAGTCTGGTCTTTTTCGCTTATAGAGGTCAACATCATCCGCAATGGATCTTTTGGCCCCCGTCACTGTACAGTCTACTTGATGCTTAACCAAAGGCGTTCTAAAAAGACGTTGTTCCTCCAGTTCCCCATGCCATTCATGCCAATACGGATGTTGCCATCCTTCAGTTTTGGGCTGAAGGCCGTGCTGGTCAACTAACACCCTTGATCGGTATTGAAAATCTCAGGGGTTTCATCCTTGCAATCGCCTCATCTACCGCCTGCAGACAAAAGTAGGTCTCCAGAGGAAGAGCCTTCAGCAGAAGATCTTGCGGCTGTACCGGTCCAGCACAGCCGTCAAGTAGACCAAGCCCCGAGCCATCAGGAGATAGGTAATATCCCATGGCCCAAACCTGATTGGCTCGATCAATGGTGGGGCTCCTCAGCAGATAGGGATAAATCCTGTGCCTTAGATGTCTCTGGCTAGTATTGGGCTGGCGAGATAGCGCCTCTATTCCCATTCTTCACTCCATCCAGTTTGAGGAGATGGTGCAACATTCGTGCACCCGCAAAGGGTATTTCCAGATGGTACCAGTCGATCATCTGGTGTCTTCGCCGCAGATCCGGCTCTAATACCAGTCGAGGTGGGCAGTAGAGGTGACTACGGCCGATCATCGCTTTGCGCTCTGCATGTCCGCTTTGGTGAGTGCGTTGGCTACAAAATCATTCTCCAGGTTGGTGATTTCTGCCTGATCTTTGGCTCATGGTTTTCTTCTGTTTACAGGGCAATAGTGCCTGATGGGTTAACAGGATTTCCACTTAACCGACTGTACTAATTTCTGGGCCCACCTCTTAACCTTAGAAATCAGGTGCGTGAGATATTCCACTTTAGCAATCGAACCTTATCCTCGATTGCTAAAAGGACATGTCAGGATGATATCTATAAAACCGAATAGGACTTAAAACTCGAATGTCGGCAAAACAGCAATCTTAGAGTACCTTGTTAGGAGGACAACCATGAAAGATTGGAAGCAATTACAGAACAGAGATATAGAACAGTAAGACACCTATCCTCACCGAACAAGACGAAGTGACTAAGTTGGAACAGGAATCATTATTCTGGCAACAGTTAGAATCCCTAAGTCAACGGTTACAAAATGGGATACAATTGCAATTGAGACAAAACTGTCTGAGCATGGTAGAACTCGAAAGAGGCAAGAGACATCAGGAAAACCTGCCGGAAAGATGGATACTACTGTCAATAATTCACCTGTTAGGAACAGTAGAATCCAGAGGTGGAATACGTCAAGTACTAATCCAACTGGTTCCTGAATCTAACTTATAACCCTCTAATTCGACTCGGTATTCTTGCCAAGTCACTCATTTCACTCCACCACCATTTATTTCTAAACATCCTGTCGATAACTGCCGATAAGGGAATAACTTTAAGTTTTAGGAGTCTTTTTCTATCGGTATAACCCCAAAACAACTCAACTCATTTTTATTTTATATTTCTTTACCGTTGCCATTTCTGGAGTAATCGGAATTTAAACTAGTAAGAAGTTATCAGGCAATTTTTCTTTTCGACCGATGTTTTTATATTAAATGAACAAAGTCAAAACGCTAAGGAGGCTTTTATGGTAGAAACTGGAAGACGACAGGATATGATACATTATAAAAAGCTAATCCGGAAAGCAATTGCAGAAAAGCAAAAGCACCATTATCGAAGGATGAACACAGTAGAATGGTTGAAAATAGACGGATTTTATCAAAAACTTATAGAGAATTACAGAGGTAAAATAGAATTAGCAAGAAGAGATGTCATGTAAAAAGGATTCTTGAATTGGAATTGGTGAGTGGTAAATTGGAGATCACAAATAGAACAGTATAACTGCTCTAATCTCTCAAAAAGGAGAAGAGCAATGAAACAATCTAAACTTCAAACAATAGCCAAAGTGTTGGACAATGGGATCAAAACCAAGAGGAACTGGGGTAATTTACCCACTCATCGGATAAAGGTGGTGGGTATCCCCCAAAGACCATGATGATGGGTAAATTGAGCCCAGAATCACTGGCAAGCGACAGCCCGTCTAACACCATTTGATGACCAGATTCTGGCACTTTATGCCAAAAGGGGATCAACAACTGGGATATTGCGGCCATACTCAATCAGTTGTATAGGGATAAAGGGATAATGTCTCCCTAACTTGGACTTCCAAGGTGACAGACGTAGTCAATGAACAAGTAGTTGAGCAGCTGCTGGTTCGGCTACTGGATAGCCTCTATCTAGATTGCATCATCTTGAAAAATCTATACTGATTATAAGGTTGTTTGCCAAGCCTCAGATGTCGATGCCGTCTTTGTCGATCCTCTCAATCAGTGGCACATTCCCGTTGGTTTGGAAGCCGTTCGCAACGGTAAATTATGTTTTGGTTACCAAACCACTAGCCGATTCCGAAGCAGCAGCCCGTCAATTGGCTGATGAGGCGAAGATAAGGGTGTTGTTAATATGGTGTCGCTTGAACATCGGTTTGGAGATACCTGCCAGCATTTGGACCAACTGGTTAAACAGGGATATTTCAGAGAGTTCTATTATGCTAAAGCTCGCAGTTTCCGCCGAAATGGAATCACAATCTGGCAAGGTAAAGATCAACTCTACCTGAATTTCATTCAAGTAGGGGTGGTGCTTGCCGGGATATAGGGGGTCACATCCTCGATGCTTCCTGGTAGTTGTTGGATGCGCCTAAACCCGTTTATGCACTGGGTGCGGCCAGGGTCAAGTCTAGCCCACGGAGGCTCGGGTACAATGGCGTCCAAGTACGCCCAAGAAGTTAGGTGTCAAAGCGAAAAGCGAAGCATGTACCATTACTAGCGCCTGTTCTCTGCCCCCAGCCGGTCGAGAAATTGTTGGACCATGCAAATGGTAGCCGACAAACCGGTGTAATTGAAGTATGTGGAGTCTATCACGACGGAGACAGTTCGCTTAGTCGGTTGGTTTCAGCAGAAACTGGCGTTTTGATGTCACTAAATATCTTGGAGGCCCAATTCAAACCGCTATTGATCTTAGGAATAGCCTTATGATCGAAATTGACTCCGCCCTTATTTTCTACCTGTTAACTCGTATCATGATCGCTTTGGCCGCTCAAGAGTTAGATCGCACCAAGCATCAGTTTAGCTTTGAGCGTGGGCAGAAACTAACCCGCGGCTTGCTATGGTCTCATTTGGATCGATTTTTGCCGCCATCCTTGCCGGCAGTGGATCGTATTTTCTAACCATTCATTGAGATGGTGATCGCTATGGGCTTGGCCTCTTCTGCAACCACCATTGTCCAATTCAACCACCAACTTACTTAACCTCAGTTCGGCCTTTTTTACCTCTCACCAAGCAGTGAGAGCATTATGAGGCATTCTAATGCAAGGTTTCTTC
>JASMLX010000079.1 GCA_030748495.1 Candidatus Poribacteria bacterium
GATTTTAAATACCTGTTTTCGAAAGCTTGTTTCATATGTCATACCCTATTATGGCATATTATATGGATTTAGCTATACTACCCGATTGACCGCCACATCATCCACCACCAGCACCCGCCACTGGCTGAGATCGGTCTCGGCTGTAGCCTCTTCTTCTACCATCACCCCACCTCCGTCGATGTCAACAGTAACTGGAACCAGAAGGTGGAGCCTCAACCCAACTGACTCTCCAGCCCTATCTGTCCACCTATTCCCTGCACGAACTGGTGGCTGATAGACAGACCTAAGCCGCTGACGTCGTGACTACAACTGCGGCTTTTATTCAACTGAGCAAAGGCTTCAAATAGTCGCTATTGTTGATCCTCGGCGATACCGGGCCCGCGGTCGATGACTTCAAAGGTCTTTACCAGCAGAGGAATACCAGAATCCATCGGCGAGGCTATCGAACAAGTCGCGGTAGCTTTCGGCGAGGTCGGAAACTATGCCAAAGTATCCTGTGTGTACCCGATACTTGAGTGTAGGCACAACATCATCAAGAGTGCGGCCGGGAGGCAACTGAGGTCATCAAGCACGTCAAGACAGAGAACTTTGGTGCCTTATGGAACCATCCAGAAATGGGTAATCAGACCTTTGATATGCTGAAAGACCGGATCAAGCATTTTCATGTTTGCGACGACATCTTCGGTCCGGACGATGGAACATACGGAATCTGGCGAAGCGCATGAAGGAGATTGACTACGGTAGCCGCACCTCCCTGGAGATCATCAGAGGAGAGAACCTACCTGAAGACCTTTTGAAAAATGCAGCTATCAGGCTGAAGGGCTACACCACGAGGGTCTGAAGCTATAATGGGATAGCCAAGGTTTGGAGTGTGTCAAGAAAACAGGGCCAACGCTGCCATTGGAGCCCAACGGCTTACAGCTACGACTCAACAGTAGCGTCATACAAATAAACCAATAAGCATATATACTGTAAAATTAATTGTAATACACTTCATATTTTTATTAGACTTGATTCCATGTAACGATAATTTACATTTGGTTTTAGTCATTAATGACCTAGATCACGACTAAGAATGCTTGTCTGGACCCAACTTCACAATCCTTCTTCTCGTCCTATCCGTTCATTAACTGGTTTAAATCGGGGCCAGATAGAAAAACTTCGTCCAACTTTCAAACCAGCACTGAAAACTCATCAATCTTCATCGGTGGTGGTTGCACCAGACAAACGTCAACTAAAAACAGGTGCCGGTAAGACTCCAAGACTCAATTCAGAAGATTTATTGATCCTGATTCTAGTCTACTTGGCTGTCTATCCTACTCAGCACCTTCTGGGACTGTTGTTGACAGGACAGCAAAGTTGGCTTTGTAAATAGGTGCCTCGCTTAACACCTTAACTTGAGACCATTTTGGGGTGAGGAAAAACAACTCCCTGTCCGGGTGGGCACACCAGAGAAACCGATTGGTTCTATCAATCAACTGTTGCAAATATGCCCAGAATTGTCCTTCATCATTGATGGAGGTAAAAGAAATGTCAGACATCCAAAAGACTCCGCCAAGCAAAAATAAGGCTACGGTGGCAAAAAGGAAGTATCGTACGATTAAAAATACCATAATTAACAATAACCCCTATGACTCAGGCTTTGAATCAGTCTCAAATATTTTATTATTTCTCTCTGGCTTTTTGAAGCATCTTGACTCCCTCTATCCGAGTGCCAAATCCGGCCTTTCTTCGCCTCTCGTTGCCAACGCACAATCAGCAATGCATGGTTATAATTTGGCTATTATCGTTGAATCTAGTGATCTACCCACGACTTTTGGCGAATACAAATCGATGGCAACAACCTGATTAAGCCGGCCCTCCCCTAGATGGATATAAGTTATCTCGCCAACCCGGTAACTATTGATTTCCGTCACCTTAAACTTTCGACTCCACCAGTCTGGGCCAACAGGTAGATTATGCTTTGAATCTGTCGTGGCTTTAGACTTCTTCTTGCTTTGACCGCGTAAGTCGCCTTCTTCATGAGCTCTTCAATTCTTCATCGACTGACCTGATAGCCTAACCTACCTAGCGCTCTTTTGATCGTTCGTGTACCACAAGGCCCTGGTTGTTTCTCAAAGATCGATTTAATGTGCTCGCTTAACGCCTAATTTTCTTTCTCAATCAAGCTTTTAGCCTTATTCGGCCAGCGATAAAAACTACTTTTACATCCGCCCATAAGCTGGTACATAGAAAGGCCGGCTCAAGTGGGATCTATTCTTCGCCATCCAGGCATATTTTACCGACTTTCTGGGGTCAAATATGCCGTTGCCTGTTTTAGCTTTTTCATTTCCTTAATGATCCGATGGTTCCTGGCTTTGCCCAGAGGCTTTTGAGCCGGCTCCAGTCTTATTCACCCACGAATACAAAGTGGATTATTTGAATCGCTAAGGGCGTGTAAAGAAATAACCTAATCAAATGGAAAAGATCAGCTTATAATTCCATTCGCCGTGGAACTCATCTAAAACAATGTTCAAAGTTTTCATGTCCTGCCTGGAAACTTGGATTCCATTTTGGCCGATATTAGTATTTAGACGAGCATTTATTTCCAGACCTGTTGTGTCGTTTTAGTGTTATACTGATAAGACTAATAATTGTAACCTCGTCTAATCGGGGCTTTTCTCTTCAATTTTCGGATATCAACCAAAACATAGGAGGTTCAATTTAATTCCATTTACTTGTGCCTGGAGGGAGATGAGAGACTTGGATCTCCATCTTCTATTGATTGGCTAACTTTTGCCATTCGAATTTCCAAAGTCGTGTTCGAGACCCATCACTCCCGCCACCGTCAGCTATCAGGAGCAATTTAGATGGTCCATAAGAGATAGATTTCCCCCTTTCATACCACCACCTTCTAATTGCATTATACTTAACAACGTATACGTTGTTAAGTATAGCTTCATCGAATAAAAGTCAACTCGGGGAGAAGGTTAGGTTAATTGGGCCAAAAGCGCCAGAAATGATTCCCTTATCCCTTTATCAAGAGAAAAATGGTATTGCCGAACTAATAAGTTAGTGTAAAAAACGATCAGAAGGTGTCACATCTGCTAATTTCCTCACGACTGAGGAACTGCAGTTGAATAAAGCGACCACTCTTGGAAAGGTACAGATATTGTGGCTTTGGGTGTCGCTGGGATTTGGGTGGGCTTCTGGCTTGAACTCTGGTTGTATTGGTGGTATAGTCATATTTATTATTTGAATCAACTGAAATCAACAAATCGAATCTTTGATTCGTAACAGGTATTAACACTTTCTAACTCTCTTCCACGGATATATGAAAAATACAGCGAAACAGATCCAAACAGAGGATCCCTTTGAAATGGCCAAAACAGCCGCTGTAGCGGCACAAGAACGCCGGGCTCAAAACACCAAAATTCTGGACTTGCGCCGGTTGGAGGCTTTTACCAACTTTTTCGTCATCTGCAGCGGCACCTCGGATCGTCAGGTAGAAGGGATCTCGGATAAGATCTTAGAGGATTTGGAGGAACAGTGGGGAGCACGTCCGTGGCGGCGGGAAGGTAAACGCAAAAGTGACTGGATTTTGCTTGACTATGTTGATTTCGTGGTCCATATTTTCTTAAATGAAACTCGCCAATTCTACAATCTGGAACGACTTTGGAGCGAAGCTAACGAGGTCGAAGTGCCGGAGATCGAGTTACCTGAAGATCATTTAATATATGACGATGATCTAAACGATGACTTTGACGAACTGGAAGATTACGATTTTGAGGATTTTCAGGTTAGTCATGATGATGACTAGCTTGATGATGTTGAATGGTGCTCTGGGAGATGGGTAGATGCGTCGATTCAGTCGGTTGGCGGTACTGTTAGGCGGTGTTTCCGGCGAACGCGAGGTGTCACTTCGGTCAGGTCAAAGGGTCATGGCCTCCTTAAAGCGACAAGGATATCAAGTAGTCGGGATTGATCCGATCGACGAAGACTGGCTAGATCGGCTCCGGACAACAGCTGTCGAAGGGGTCTTTTTAGCACTACACGGCAAAGGCTACGAAGATGGTACTGTGCAAGGGACTTTGGAAAATATCGGATTACCCTATACCGGATCGGGAATTCTGGCTAGTGCACTGGGAATGAATAAAATCATGGCTAAGCGGGTCTTTCAAGCTATGGAGATTCCCACCCCGGCCTATCTGCCGATTAATTTAGAATTAGATTTAGATCAACAGTGTGAAGAAGCAATTGAGCAAATCGGATTTCCATTAGTAGTTAAACCCACATCAGAAGGGTCGAGTCTGGGGGTTTCCATTGTATACCAGGCAGAGAAACTCCGTTGGACGGTCGAAAAAAATCGGGACTTTCAAGAAAATCTGTTTGAGCAGTACATCCAAGGCAAAGAAATCACCGTCGGGCTACTCGGTATTGGATCTCAGCTACGTGCCTTACCAGTGCTGGAGTTAATCCCACAAAACAAATTTTATGACTATGAAGCCAAGTATACCGAGGGAATGACCCAGTTTGTCGTTCCAGCTCGCCTGTCGGAGACAGTTAATCAAATGGCTCAATCAATAGCACTCCGAGCGCATCTGGCTTTAGGGTGCCACGGCTATTCGCGGGTAGATATGATCATTGATGCAACGGAACAACCATTTGTGACCGAAGTCAACACGCTACCAGGCCTGACCGAACTCAGCGACCTGCCGGCACAGGCAGAAGCGGCTGGGATTTCTTACGATCAATTGATCGCTGAGATATTGGAGAGTACATAGACCAAATGAAGTTGAACAGACAAAGGGTATTTCAGATTTGTCATTTTCAACTTCTGGCCTGGATCGCTCTTTTGTTGGGGTTGGGGTGTAGCAGTCAACTGGCGCGCCAATTGGTGAACGTCAATATATTTAGCGATGAAGAAGAGGTGAAGTTGGGGCGTGAGTTTGCCGATAAAATCGAGACGAAACTCCAGTTCCACACCGATCCGATCATCACCGCTTACATCAACGAACTAGGGCAACGGCTAGTAAGCCACTCTAAACGGCAAAATATCAACTATCATTTCAAAGTTGTGAATGCCGAGGAGGTTAATGCTTTTGCTATCCCCGGTGGCTATGTGTACGTCAATTTGGGATTAATTCGGTTTGCTGACACTGAGGCGGAGTTGGCTGGCGTGATAGCACATGAAGTCGGCCATGTAGTGGGAAAACACGGGATGAAGCAATTGACTAAGCAATATGGATTAGCCGCTTTAGCCCAACTCCTTTTGGGTAAGGATCCAGGGCGTTTGGAAGAGTTAGCTACACAGGTGGTTACCTCCGGTTTTCTACTCAAATACAGCCGCGAGGCCGAGAGAGAAGCCGATTTACTGGCGACCGAAGAGATGCATTCAGCGGGCATTAATCCGGCGGGCATGGCCAATTTCTTTGAGAGATTATTGAGTGCTGAGAAGCGGCAACCGACCAAAGTCGAACAGTTGATCTCAACCCACCCGGGTACCAGAGAGCGCATCACCAATGTCCGGCAACAGATTCAGCAACTGCCTACAAAATCTTACGATCCTGAAATTTCAACCCGCTTCCAATTGATTAAACGTCGCCTACCTTAACCACACCTAGTCGGCCCTTTCCAAACCGCACAGTAAATCACAGATAGATTCGGCTTCCTGATCAGAGTCACTCCGTGTTGAGCGGGCCGCATTGTAGTTACGTCGTTTGTTCTTCATTTTCCCATCGTTTGACATCAATTAGATAGCCAACGTACAGTTTTAGGCATTCAAGTTCCTAGCCTTGCTAGAATCTGAGTCCCATCCATCCTTTTAGAGCTTGTGATACTTGCATCTTGGGTTGTGAATTTCTAGCATTTCTGCTAAAATGGAGCGATCAATAGTAAATTTTCAAGTATTCAGAGGTAAAAATGAAGCGAATTCCAATGGTTATAAAGCTCTTTTCTGTGTTACTAATTTTGGGTATTGTTAGTAGTGCGGTAACACAAATTCAGAAGGGAAAGACTCGTCCCTTAACAACTGAACAATGGATGGAAGGCGTGATAGAACCTCATTGTAAATCCATAAAAAAAGGGCTGGAGGCAAACCTATTGGAGGATAAAGCCTGGAAAAAGTTAGCAGTGAATGCCGCTGTCCTGAATGAAAGCAGTTATGTACTAATGGCCGACGGTCGTTGCCCCGACGGACTATGGGCTACTGCGGCTTCAGAAACTTTACGGGTCGGAAGCACCGAACTTTTAAAAGCCATTGAGTCCAAGAATATTGAGGCCGCGAAAAGTGCTTTCTCCCAGGTTACAAAATCTTGTAGTGCTTGTCATAAAGCTCACAAGAAAAAGGAAAAATAATACTCTCGTAGCTTAGTGGGATTAGGTCTCTCTTCTAGCTTACCGCCAGGAGAGAGGTCTTGATCCGTGATTGGCGGCCAAGCCATGAAGGTTGTCCTCAACAGCAGATCGTATCTCTCTATTTCAGGGACTTAATTTTACCCCATGTTACCGCCACTTTATCATTGTGATCAACGGATAAGGCCGTAGTTAGATCTTGAAAATCGGCGGCAACGAGTGCTTTACCATAAACGCCAACTTCATCGATCAGACCCGCAAAATGATCCACGTCTGACCCCGCACCGCCTTTTTCATCGTGAAAAACCGCATTCTGGTTTACATAACCAACTCCGATGTCATCACCGTGTGCATGGAGTTGCCCGCCTTTTTCCTTAGCCACCAGCGAGCCGTTCACCCACATTTCGAACTTGCCTTTTTCCACTTTGTCTTTTGCGTCACGAATGACTAACCCGAGGTGATACCACTTTTTAGATTCGACTTTAACTGAAGGCCAAGCGCCGGGCCAATTGTATTCGGCCCGATTCCATCCACCAACATAGGCTTTTCCATCGTAAACATAGATAACCAAACCACGTGTTTTTCCACCCTCCTCGAAAATAGTCTGTTTGTGATCTTTGACGTCCACGTCGTCACAGTTAAAAAAGGCAACTACGGTTCTATTCGTATAGGGGCCACCCGTATTAATATCCGCGGAGTCAGGGAATCGAATCCCATCTTTGGCCCCATTGAATTTTAAGGCCTTTTTGACAATTCCGCCGACCGCTTTGGGCTTTCCAACAAAGTTGCCATTGATATTTTTCCCAGAGGAATCTTTAGCATTTCCACCATCAAAGGTCCAAACGGCTGCCGGTTTAGCATTTGCTGGATCGAACCCGGCAAAACTAAGCGGTATTTGGCTTAAGGCTACTAATAACCAAGTTAGAACAAGATAACGTAGATATCGAATACTCACACCTAAAATCTCCTTGTAAGGATTTTACTTATTGAAATCTGGATTGTATAATGAGCGACTCATCATAACCTTGTCCATTATAATACACATGCTATTTTCCTACAAGGGATTTAATGACTGGCAGAGTTTATTCGGTACTATCAAATCGAAGACAAAGCAGTATGACTCGACTCTCATTTACCGGTCCAAGGGAAAACCCGGCTGTGCGGCTCTAGTTGAATTCGTGGCTTTAATCACAATTGCACCATCTCCTGCTTGAAGCAACAGCCTTTTCGGTTATTACTTGACCCTATTGAAAACCTGATTTCGATCTACCAATTTAACAAAAGATAAGGAAAAGGCGTTACAGTTATTTTCGCTTTGACCAAATTGTCAATTTACTGTCGTCCTAATCGGAAATAATACTCTGGAGCAATGCGATGACAGACTTTCTTCTATCTTGGTACAACCTCCCTTTTTTAGCGCCAATTGCCGTTTTGTGCTTCTACCAGTTGCTGCATGATATCGAAGTGCAAGGCGAACCAGGAGATCTTGATACAGGTGGGTGGGACGCCCTCTCTGCTGATCAAGATCCAGAGCCGAAAGTGATGGTGCAGAGCACAGCGAGGGTTGGTTTGTTGAGGAGATTAAATCCTTATGGATTTCCCAGTTTGATGGCGGTAATTCCGCTGGTATTCGGAACTTCGATCTTAGGGCTTGGATTCAACTACTACCTGATCTTCATCGGTGAATTAATGCCAATAGTCTGGGTGCTATCGGCAGGCATATCTTTCACCTTGTCTTGTGGATTGACTCGTCTCCTCTTAGCATTGACTAATTTACTGTTGCCAACAGATGATAAGCCTC
The DNA here is from genome assembly GCA_030748495.1 of Candidatus Poribacteria bacterium. GTDB lineage: Bacteria > Poribacteria > WGA-4E > WGA-4E > UBA9662. Next base: position 8,135 of record JASMLX010000079.1, read on the forward strand.
CGGTCAGACACACAGATTTGGTTGGTCAAATCGGTCTGGTAGTCAGCAGTCAAGTCAACCAGAACTTCGGACGTGTGCGTATCAAATTACCGCCTAACGTCTTTACCTTAGCTTGTGAGGTAGAACTTGGCCAACCTTGTATTCAACAAGGAAGCCAAGTGGTGTTGACGGCTTATGACACTGACCGTCACCGATTTATCGCCAAGCAGATATGATGATTCCTTATTTCTTCAAACTTAAGCGAAATTGAGCAGATATGACATTAGGAAAATTTAGATGGATTTGGGCGTCAGTTGAAGTTGCTTATTACTAGTTCTCAGTTGTTGTCTGATTTTTTTAAATCACTTCTAGATAGTCACGGTCTGGCAGTGGTGGAAATGGAACTGTGGGTAAGGTTTGATACCAGTAGGCGACAGAGGCAATATCATCCTGGAGTGGTAGATAGCGTCGACCACTTCGCCAACCCAGCGCCTGGATACTTACGCGTAAGTCTTCCTCGAAGCGGATAGGGTCCGTAATATGCCACCGGTACATGCCGAACCGCTGTTGCGATTGATAGACACCATCCGGTCGGATCACCTGCGACAGGCCAGCATAAGGAGTGGTGAATTCGCGATAACCGTCCGCATCAAAATTGTAAGAGCCGCAAAAATAATCTTCTGTTCCCGTTCCACAGATAGTTGGAAATTCGTCATCGCCGTCGATATAAAATTTGATTTCACCCTCTCCCCACCAACCGGTGTTATTCACACCCCAGGCCATATAGGTGCCGACATACTGACCCCAACCCTTCACACCATCCAAGATGGTATATACCTCCTTGTAGGGTAGCGGATTAGTTCTTCGGAATTGAGCGTGAAAGTAGGCCACATCTTCCGGTACTTCGGTCAATATGTAGTTAATCTGGTAGTAGAGCGTCATCGGGTCATCGGCGATATTGGTCATTGTCATCCGGCATCTTTGACGAAACGGCATCTCCCAGTAACAGTTGAATGCACTGCCGGGATTGACACAAACCGCCAGTGAACTGACCTGCGCATATCTGTTCCAGCCGCAGGCGAAGAAGTCACCGACTGGACACTCAACCGACGGAATTTCAGCATTATCCCAGTAGATGCGTAAAATGCTATGTCGCCAATGCCCGGTTGGTGTCATCCAGATCTGTTGGATGGCACCGGGGCCTTCGATATTGGTTAGTTCCCTGGTTTCTCCAGGCTGAATCTGAACCGAGGGAGAGACTTTCCAGCCCTGGCCCAGGTCACGGGCACAATCCTCACCGGTACCCGAAACAGCCATTCCTCCTTTACCTTTTTCTCCGGTAAAGTTCTCTGGGCTGATGGATCTGGTTTTTGCTGTGGACAAACGCGAAATATTACCGAGATGCAGGCCTAAGCCGTTAAATCCAGACATGACGTATCTCCTTTCCGTTTTTTCTCTTGTAGAGACCTTGTCTCCTTTGCAAGGGGTTATTTCTCAATCTAATACGGGCGATATCGAACCTCTACCGGGCAAAACAGGAACAGTGGCCAAAGTCGACCGTAAATCCATTCTATTCAGTTGGTATTTCTCACCCGACTGCTCAGTAAACTAGAAGCAACCATCAGTAACAACGCAGAAATCCTGGTCATTAATCCGTCACCAATAGTCAGGATAGTGTACCGGTTAACCGCATCCAGTATTGTCATCTGTTGTAAGGCGATACCAACAAAAAGACCACCGATCAAATTAACACTGACGCTAATCAACCCCACGGTGGCGTCTCCTTTGACGTATTTAACGGCCCCGTCCATACTGCTGTAGAAATCCACTTCTCTCTGCAAATGTTGACGGCTCTGCTCCTTGTTTCTCTTATCTAAACTTTGATCACTATCGATTGCCATCATTCTGCCGGGCAAACTATCCAGTGCAAACCGGGCTTTGACCTCTGCAATCCGTTGACAACCGTCGACAACTACCACATGTTGTCCCACCATTAAGGCCAGAAAAAGAATTAGTCCGATCAACAGGTTGTTGCGGGACATTAGCTGACCTAAGGCCAGAATTACATCCGGTGCCCGGGTTTCGAGCAGGATCATTCGCGTCGAAGCGATATTGAGTGCCAGACGAAAAATGGTTAAGAGCAGAAGTAGAACAGGGAAAACCAAAAAGTCGGTGGCACGCGTCAGGAAAATACTGAGTAGCACTACTAACAACGAGAGTGTCAGGTTAAAAACCAACAGAAAATCGAGCATCGATTTGGGAATCGGGATAGCGATAACCCAAAGGATTGATAACCCGGTGATAATTAAAAAGAGGTTTGCGTTTACCAAAAGTCAACTGACCAGATTTGATTTTGACTTCCGAAAATCACTAAATCTTCAAGCCGATATCCAACAACGATTTCCTCTTTAGGCGAAATGAAGGTCATCAGTTAGACCTCTAATGATTTTCTCATTTGTTAGAAGAGATTTCGCCCTAAATAAATTCTTCTTTTTCAGGACAGTTTTAAGCTTGTTTGGACTGTCAACTTGCTTTTAGTGGGATAAGCCTACTATTATCTTCAACGTATTATGTGATCACCCCACAACTCCAGTTGAGTTATATTCTTCATCAGGTTCAAGAAATACTAATCTGGCCGGCTCAAGCTTTTCCCCGATCAATAAATCTAATCAGATTCTTCTTCGTCTTCAACCGAAACAAAATCGATGACGGCTCCATTGATGCAGTAGCGCAACCCTGTCGGACGAGGGCCATCATCAAAAACATGCCCTAAATGACCGTCACACTGGGCGCATAGCACCTCAGTCCGGCGCATGAAAAGCGAGTTGTCATCTGCTGTTTGGATATTATCTGCCTCCAAAGTTTGGTAAAAGCTGGGCCAACCACAGCCGGATTCGAATTTGGTCTCAGAGTCGAAGAGTTGATTGCCACATCCAGCGCAGGCAAAGGTTCCATCGCCCAACTCTTTCATCTCGTTGGTAAATGGGCGCTCGGTACCCTTTTGGCGTAAGATATGGTATTGCTCCGGTGTTAGCCGCTCTTTCCACTCTTTTTCGCTAAGCTGGATTTTCTCCTTGCTCTTTTCAGCTTGACTCACTATGGCCTCCAATTATTTTTATTCGATTAAATTAAATTATAGTTCAAACCGTTCTACTGACTTTATAGTCCTAAAACGGGTGCTGGACTTAGATCATAATCTTCGTCTAGCGCGATCTCGTTAATCGCTACTAATCGTCCATTTTTGGCTGATTCGAACATCGCAAACAGGGTCTGGACAACATGTAAATTCCGCCGTCCATCAGTGATCGGCTTTTCCCCTTTTTCCAAACTATCAATCAGGTGTACCATCACATTACCAAAAGCGTGGGGAAACCAATCGCCGTCGATCTCTGGTTTGATTTCTTGTTCTTCCGGCTCAGTTAGATGAACCGACAGATCGTTGCTGTGTCCACAGATGGCCCCTTTCGTGCCTTGAATGCGGATTTCCTCATACGAATGGCAATGTGTATGTCCAGCGGCACCTAGAAAACCCCAATTGCAGGAGAGCAATACCTGAACACCACTTGTCGTTTTGAGTTGTGCCACGGCCATGACCTCTCCCTGATCGAGGGATCGTTTGTGACCGTGAGCCTGGCAATATACATTTTCAAATGTACCGAACCATTTGTAGATCAATCCGACATGATGCACCATCATGGCCGGAATAACATGCTGCTCAGGAAAATCCAGGAACCAGCCGTCACAGGTAATCGAAGCGTGGTATATCTCGCCCAGGTGTTGACTGTTCAGGTAGGGTTCAATGGCCACAAATCCCGGTACAAAACAGGAGTTTTGGTTGACCATTAGCTCCACCTCATTTGCTTCACAAACCTCCACCATTTCCACCGCCTGACGCATGTTCATTGAAAACGGTTTTTGGCAAAGCAGATGTTTGCCTGCTCTGGCAGCGGCCCGAACAACCGGTAGGCGCAACCAAGGCTGGATCGCCAGGTCTATAATCCTGATTTCCGGGTCGGCGATCAGGTCAGTGATTTGGGTGTAGGTTTTTTGGATTCCAAACTCCTCTGCCGTAGCAGCTAAAAGGTTTTGATCTAAATCACAAATAGCTGCTACGTTTAGGTCTTGACATCGATAGCCGCGGAGGTGTTGCTGACCGATACCCAGACCGACCAATCCGATTCCGTAATTTTGCCGATAGTTTGTCATGCAAATCTACCTTATCCTTAGCTGACACGCCGAAGTTTAGTGACTCGACCGGTAGCGACCCATTCAGCTACGTAAATATTGCCGTCAGCGTCGAAGCAAGCATCGTGTGGATGAACAAATTTGCCCGGGATCCATTTTTCAGATAATTCGCGGATTTTCTCCTCCGTTTGGGTTATCCGTTTAACATCGTCTCCCAGCCGTGCGACCACATTATTCTCACCATCCAGGATACTGACCCGTGCATGGAGTTCTGGGACTAACATCAGATCGTTCCAGGTATCGATATTGGCGGGTAGACCATAGCCTTCCAGGGTCTCAATGTATTCACCTTCCAAGGTCAGGTACTGCAAAGTGTGATGGGCTCGGTCACAGACAATGATGCGCTCTTCTCGTCCGGGTCGTTTATCGATCCAAATCCCGTGCGGGGTAGCGAATGTCCCTTGCCCGTCACCCGGCCCACCGAACTTGGAAATCCAGTTCCCATCCTTATTGTAGCGGTGGATATAGAAGGAACCGTATCCGTCCGCCAAGAGGAAACCTCCGTCGTCTAGGAAAGCAAAGTTAGTCGGCATAAAGGCGTCTCGACCCCAACGCTTCGTCCGCTCAGTATCCTCGTTTTTAAGATAAACGCCGCTTTCCATCGGTGCGTACTTTTGCCAGACAGTTTCGCCTTTTAGCGTTAGTTTAGCAAAGGCTTTTACCTGTTGATAAGCGCAGACATACAGAAACTGTTCACTTCCTTCCGTTCGAACCTCAAGTCCATGGCCTCCTCCCTGGAACTGGTTGCCAAAAGAACGGATGTACTTTCCTTGTTGGTCAAAAACAAAAATGGATGGGTGATCAGGTTGATCGACTCGCCCTTCATGGATAACGTAGAGTAGCCCTTCTGCGTCGAGGGCAACATTGTGGGTTGTCTGCCAACTAAACTGGTCTGGTAGCTTTGCCCAGTGGTGATGGACTTCATACCGATAGGCTCCGGTTCCGATGACGAGATCACTTCGACCCGTTTTATCTGCGGCTCGAAGGATAGTTGGGCTGACGACGGTTGTCAGTGTAGCTAATCCTGCTGTTTTAAGAAAGTTGCGGCGGCTTTGTGGTTGGTTCTCTTTTTCTATCCCGATTTGGTATTGCATTTGATCTCTCCTGGAAGTATTATCGGCTATTCTATGCCATCTGCGAACCGTTGTCAAATATTACCCCTCCAGATGGAATTGCGACCATTGGCAAAAAATAAATCCCGAAATCTCGCCCAATCCTTTGTCGTTAAAGGCTATTGTCGATTAGTTGAAAACAGTTTCACATTCCGACAACATAATAACCCAGTTGGTTCTTGGCAGAAACGGTGAGATTACAACAGGTTGGCTTGCCGACCCTGCTCCAAATTTCAAGCTGTATTGGAACAGAACATCAAGTGCTTGTTTTCCGGCTTGCGAATTAACCGGGCAGTGGACGACACAGCTGAACAAACTATCAGCTAACAGATAAAGAATCAAGCTACCGGCATGAGGAAATCCGTGGGCAATTCACAGCAAACCATCAACCTGATGCAAACGGCCGCGGATTAAATGAGATACACCGCCCTGGATAAGATTGGTGAAATTCTGGCAGAGGATGTAGAGTTGTTCTCTTTGCTAAATGCAAGAAGACGAAAAAACATAGGGAACCCTAGCTCACAGGATGGATAAGATCACAAAATGGGGTAATGTGCAGTGCCTCGCTGGTCACAAGATGGTGCTCCTAGCCAAAGATTATAACATGGATTCTTATATCCTGAGATCCGGTTCTGAATCAGGAAGCGCAGAAGAAGCCAGAGCATACGGGGTAGGGAACACTCGAACTGCACAACGAATGCCGGAAGAAAGTGGAGTATAGCCTGAATTCCGAGTTTGGGAAGATATACTGTGCAAAGTGAGAGTGCTCACCCAGACTGATTGGGACAATCCTCAATGTCAACTATCGTTTCAAACAGGTTCACAAAGGTGGAATGGAGAAAATCCGAGTGCATATCTTCAAATTTATGAATCTAAGGTCCCCAGTAGCAAATGTAACTAGAACCCATAGCGTATAGATTGGAGATGAAGGTGATAGAAAATGGAAAAGGGTTTAGAACGAAGTCCACTTCAAAGAAGGGAAATTGGGTGAAAGTGATGTTTTTTGTTGGCTAGATAGTAATGATTTAATAGAATGTTGTTATTTTAGTTTATGAAATAAGCAGTACAAGCTGCTGGTTTTTAACCGCCACTACAAAGGTAGATGGAATCATAGACAACAGAATGCGAGGGAGGGTCTGTCATAATAGCGTTCCTGTATTCCAGTATAGTTGAGAATTTGAATCATCGAGCAAAATCGGATGTGGCACCTAACAATTTGGGCGCATTGACCATTTCTTTGTCGGAGAGCGAGCGCTGGTCACTGACTCCTGTGGGCTTCTATGTAGAGGACGGCCATATATATCATAACGCTAAACTCCAACAGAACACGTTAGCAGTGTCGATTAGTAACGTTGGTAATTTATAGCTGAAAGGAGCATATATCGGGTGGGTACCAGTACCTCAATCTGTGTAGGGAAAAGTAAATCGATCTATAAGGCAATCTTTCTGGGTTGTATTCTCATCCCGTTCAACAGTTACTGGGTTGTGACCATTGAAATGGGACGATATTTGGCTTATCCAACCTGTATCTCCCTTTTCTTCAATGTTGTCTTCACCCTTTTTGTTCTGCAACTGTTGAGCCTCATTCTTGTTCGGTTATTGCCCCGGCTTGCTTTTACGTCCCACGACCTGCTCATCATCTACACCATGCTATCGATTGCTTCTGGTATCAGCGGCTTGGATATGATGTAGGATGTGGTGTCGAACCTGGGGCATGCGTTCTGGTATGCCACTTCAGAGAATGAGTGGAAACAGCTTTTCTGGCGCTATCTGCCCAAACACCTGGTTGTCGATGACTTAAAGGTGCTCAGAGGATATTACGAAGAGTCCTCGGACCTTCTTATACCGGCACATTTCCGGGCTTGGTTTATTCCCTGCCTGCTATGGACAGGGTTCATCAGTCTGCTGGTTTTAATGATGACATGCCTCAACGTCGTGTTGCGCAAACAGTGGATAGAACGTGAAAAACTGAAGTTATCCGATTGTTCAGCTACCACTGGAAATGATGCGTCACAGAGATCTTAGAGGGTTGTTTGGCAACCAAGCACTGACGATTAGCTTCGCGCTAGCGGTAGGCATCAATCTATTAAACGGACTTAGCATTTTTTACCCAATGCTACCGCAAATTCCTATCCGCGGATATAACCTTAGAAGACTTTTGACAGAGAAGCCGTGGTCAGCGGTTAACTGGTTCCCCATCCGATTTTACCCCTTCGTCATTGGTCTGGGATTTCTTATTCCTTTAGACCTTTCGTTTTCGTGTTGGTCTTTCTACCTGATATACAAGTTGCAGTTGATCGTTGGTAGTGCCATGGGGCTACGGAGTTTGCCGCGTTTCCCATATGGCAACGAACAGGCAGCAGGAGCTTATATCGGGTTATGTGCATTGGCGTTGTGGGGCAGCCGCAGGCATCTCTGGGCAGTGTTCAGAAAAGTGCTTGGTCTTTCGTCACCACTAGATGATACCCACAAACCAATTCGGTATAGAACGGTGACCCTGATTATTATCGGTGTTGCCGTTTTGCTACTGTTCTTTTGCGTCAAGGCCGGGCTGACACTCTGGGCAGCGGGTATTTTTCTCGCCTTGTATTTTTCAATTTCGATTGCCATTACACGTATGCGTGCCGAACTTGGAACACCTGTGCATGACCTGTGGTACGCGGGGGCCACAGGTCCCGATACAATCATGGTGAATATTTTTGGAACGAAAAGACTTGGACCAGCAAACCTGACAACCATGGGTTTGTTTTACGGTTTCAACCGCGACTATCGGAACCATCCCCAGCCACATCAATTGGAGGGCTTCAAAATGGCGGAATTGATAGTGGTCAAGAGCAAGAGTATATTTATAGCAACAATTTTCGCCATTGTTCTGGGCTCGTTTGGCTCTTTTTTACTGTATCTTATCATGACCAATCGCATGCCGGAGGCCCATGGGCTACACGTTGGTCGAGAAGCATTTACACGATTACAATGGTGGTTCAATAGCTCGGCCGGCACCGATTATCCCGGTGTAGGATTCATGGGGATGGGCTTTGCCTGGACAACTATCTTCATGTTCTTAAGAACCCGTTTTTTAGGCTGGTCCCTGCATCCACTTGGATACACACTCTCTGGTAGCTGGTCAATGAATCTAATCTGGTTTTCGCTTTTTCTAAGTTGGCTAATCAAGTGGATCGTGCTGAAGCATGGCGGGCTCAAAGCCTACCGGGAGGACATACCGTTTTTTCTCGGCTTAATATTGGGTGAATTTGTCATGGGGAGCGTGTGGATGATTATCGGTGTGTTAGGTAATTCGCAGACATATGCTTTTTGGATTTGACGATCCAATCCGCCGTGAAAATTCACTATATTCAGTGAATTTTCTGTTCCCAATTGGCCATCTACTTGGAAGAACAGATAGAGGACTATATTGATAGTGATTTATAGTGACAAGAATTTACACCGTCATTTACTTAACCCCCCTATTTAAATGAGGTTGTTTGTACAATAGTGCCTTTACAGACAAGAAGAGAGTGTTAGTTTTCTCATCGGTGGGATCATAGAACCCCTCTAAGATAAAGTATTAGTGTGCTATCTTTTCTAGGAGGACTCAGAAACAAGGGGCTTGAGCGGACGGATCTCAATGTCCTCGAACACGACCTGGCCACAATAGGCAAAGAAGAACAGAGTGTCGCCCTCAAGACACTCCTCCATCCGCACGATTAGCGTACGGCGATTGTCCACACAGATGTCGAGCAGATCGTCGAGTACCAATACGTTCAATGTGAAGGGTTGATCCAGCCCTTCGACATCATATAGAGCGAACCGCTCACGCTCTTCAACCGTGTTACTCTGACAGGGGCGCCAGCCGATCTTCCGACGGAACGGTTCAACGCGCAGTTCGTGGCCCTTCTCATAACTGCCCTCCCCGCGGACAGCAAGGCCGAAGGCTGCACTACCTGCCCTTGGCACCACCCGCGAGCAGAAGTGGAAATTCCGTGGAACACCACGGGCGGCGGTAATACCGAGCTCACAGGGAGCGCTCATCGTCAGGCGTTTTACTCCCGTGGACATTTCTCCCGCTAAAATATCAAGGGACAAGGAAACCGGATCATCCGTATGAGGTATCATCTCGGGGACCCAAGCTGAGCCAAGTGTACCATCTTCGTGCTGAACTACCTCGCGAAATACGGTGTGGCCACCCCAACCGTGCTCACCGACCCAAGCCACTCCGATGCGGCGATTCTCCCCGAACTTTGCCGTCTTCATAACGTAGGACTGAGGTCCATCGAGAAGATCGACACGTGGACGCTTCCATGGACCGAACCAGGATCGGGATATCCGGTAGCGTGTTACCCCTTCATGCCCGGTCAGCAGGTAGTGCCATCCGTTCCACTCGAAACAGTCCGGGCACTCACCCGGAACCCAGACGGGTTCCTGCTGTTCCCAGGTCAGCAGATCACATGATACCAGGTGCGCCAGGCAGGCTGCTTGACCGGGAATGGGTGGGTCTAAGACCTGGGTTGTCACCAGCATATGGAAGAGGCCTGTTTCCGGATCGCGGAAAACATTCGGATCGCGCGCGTTCACTGGCTCGTAAGGCGGAGCTAGCGTGAATAGTGGATCGCCTTTGGTGAAGTGAATTCCATCAGCACTCGTTGCCACTGTCAGTTGCCCAGGCCTACCGTCGTGCATACGAGCGGCGTAGAATGCATAGTACGTTCCTCGGTGAAAGAAGGTCGAGCCAGTGCAGATGGAGCCCTCCCACTGGCGACTAATAGGCACAGCAAACGGATGGTGCTCCCAGGTTTTGAGGTCGGTGGAAGAGGCATGCGCCCACTGATGTGCACCAAGATGCCACTTACTTCCGTGATGGCGACGGTCGAAGAGATAAAAGAGGTGAAATCTTCCGTTATGGAAGGAGGGCATGCAGTCCCCAGCACTGGTATTATGACCACGTGGTTTCCAGTAGTTGAGCGTCGTCCGCTCAGTACCGAGAATCTCCAGGTTGCGATGAGTCACCATCTCTTTCCCTCCACTCAGAATGACAATCTCATCGTCGGAAAGAACTCGGTTCCACACAGCCACTTGTTTGACATTTCCACTAACTAGCAGCAACTTACTGGTAGCCGATTTGAGTGCCCCAACTGGCCACTCTTCGTCCACCAGCACACCATCAACGAATAACTCCAGCTTTGGGCCAGTGAAACGGACAATAACATGGCGGCAACCGGCTTCGCCGATCATTGAGGCTGGGACACCAAGCCGTAGTGGTCGATCTTCGTTGCGTGAATCATCCCAGTCGGTCTCCAGTTCAAACCGGAGCACCTTGCCCGAGTTATCGTCAATTGCCTGGAGGCGAAACCCGTCCAAGACCTCAGTTGTGCTCCATGATAGGATCGAACTGCCCCACTTGTCCAGCGTAAACTGGATCTGTGTATACAGCGTCATCACACATCCCTTGAGTTTCAGGTCGTTTGCTACCTGAAGCCCTCCTGTCGATGATTCAGTGCTGCTCCCATCAGACATACACCAATTGACCTTAGCATCGTTTAACGGTATTTTATCAATTGCCATCACCACTTAGCCTCCCAGAGTCCTATATCATTTGGCAGAATAGTCGTTTACTTTTACGATATGTTCAAGTCTACCCGAAAGATTCAAAATCGTTGTGCTCAAGAACAAATCTACGCTCCAGCTTTCACAAAACTTCTGAATTGTCATCTTTCCATTGTCAGTAGACCACAGGTGCTGATAGAAATTCTTAACGCCGGTAGCAGAACCAGTTTCCATTAGTACCCTTCCGGTTTTAACAGCCTTAGACCTTGGCTATTTTATCACCTATTGTAAAGGAGATACGATGCCTATTCAACCTATCCACACCCTCAACCAGGCTCAATTGGCATAGAATTTCCATTTATCAACTTTTATGAATCTGGCCAACCTGAAACTTGCCAGACCACACTTTTTACACTTTCAATTTCGGAAATTGCCTACCTTTCCATCCCCATCTTAGACGAAGGAAAAAGTTTAGTAATAGCAAAAAGTAAGTAGTATGCTCACATTGAGTACCCTTCCCCAGAAAATTAGAAGTGGGACTGACGTAGTTGGATCATCAAGAATATAGCGAGGCTTTGGAAGATAAGCCCCAACTGCAGGTCGAATGCTATCCGGCTTCCGCGCCCGAACGGCTGATGCCGCCGCTGTTACCCTTCCACTCCAAACCCACAAAGGCCGGTAAGGTCAGTTTCAACTAATTTTCAGGTGAAGTGCCTTTTACTGACAGCAGAGCTTTAGAGGTTTGAAACAATCGTTTTATACTTCATATCTCTTACGATAGGGATGCAATTCTTGTATCTACCACCCCTGTCCTTACAATGTGGCTGGTAGGGCCAGGCCTCAGGCCCACTAGTTGTCATTGCGTCCTGACCGTCAGTGTTGAATCCGAGGAAGACCGGTGGTGTAAATACTTTCAAGAGCCAGAGAAAAGGCGTAGAGATACCTATTCGATTCCGGTAAATAGTTGTATTTGAATCTACAAATAGCGAGTTTATAGTTTAAACAATAAGTTCGAGCGAAATATTCCAGATTGCGATTAAAAATGATCGTAGTTGACGGAATTATTGACAAGATTAATCCAAAATGGATATGGTATAACAAAAAATGGTTGAAATCGAAATGGAGATAGTTGTCCGGAGTGAGTTTTAAGACAACCTTATTGGTACTTCTGCTGTTTGTAATTTCAGTTGGGCTCTATTTGGGGCTAGACCGAAAGCCTGCAGAAACAACAACCACTGAACTTACCATCTCACAAAAACACCACTTATCAGTAGAACAGGTAAAAAAGGTTACGGTAACCGGTACCGGAGCGGACTTTCTCTCCTATATTCTAACCAAGATTGATACTCAGACAGAAAAAGGGTGGGAAATCGCACCATTGATTACCAAGGAGAAAAAGACCAAAGCGGCCCCAGAGGTCGTAACCCAGCTACTGGCAGATCTACTAGAAAAGAAAATCAAGCGGCAAATTGAAGTCACGGATCTATCACTCTACCAACTCGATCCAGCCCAGATTCAGGTCGGGGTCTGGACAAGTACGGTTGATCGTACTATTTTCCTAATTGGGAAGAAAACCGCCGACTATTCTGTCTACGTAAAAGCAAAAAATGCACCAGATGTTTTCTTGGTCGAGTCCAGCCTAGTTTCGGATTTGATGTTGCCACTATCGCATTTTCAGGTAACAGGTCAAGCTGATTTGAAGAAACCGGAGAAGGCTCGATTACTCGATTTTCAGCGTACCGATTGTCATCGGATCGACATTAAGAAAGGTCAGAGAAAAGTAGTCTGCCAAAAAATAGAAACCGGTTGGCAAACCGTTGAGCCATCGATAGTTCAGCTAGAAGCTAAGACCGTTTCCGACCTGCTTTTTGGAGTAGATGCTTTGAGAGTTGAGCAAGACCTGGAGCAGTCGCTGGAAACAGTGTCACTAACGATTACCTTTTTAGTGTCAGATACTCGTCCGACGGTCTTGAAATTGGGACAGGCGAGAGGGGATTTTGTGACGGTTGGTCTGGAACAGTCGGCGGATACGTATCTGGTCCGTAGCCGGTTTTTGCAACCACTAGAAACCATATTGAAACGATCAGGTAGCGAATTAATACGAGATTTTAACCAACTAGTAATAGATGCCGATACGACTAACTGAGGTCTTCAATAGTCTAATTAACAGTAGTTTGAGGTGAAATATTGAAACATTATGTATACGCCACTGGGTGAAGTAACACTCAAAACAGGAGAGTTGATGGAGGTCGGTGTTGTGTTCGCACCTGACATCGACTATGAAAAAGAACTCGGAGATTTTCTTGGGCATAAGCCCGATAATTACAAATGGCATGTTGATTGCTGCCTCAACCAACCGTTAGATCTGCTGGAAACCAGATTTTACACCGGAAAGTTATCGGGGCGCGTCATTACCAATATTATGACGACCGAATACAATGGAATCGGAATCTTGGGCCATGTCTTTACACTGCCTGAACAACGGCGAAAAGGTGCGTGTAAAGGTCTAATGGGCTATCAGATGCAAGATTTTCAAGACAGAGAAGGGCAAATGCTGTATCTGGGTACCGGTTATGATTCAGCACCGTACTGGATCTACCACTACTTTGGTTTCCAGAGCGTCTATCCGGAGGCAGGGTTTATGACGTATTCGACTGTGCCAGAATTTGAAACTCGGCATTTTGCTAGGGGGAATGCCTCGGCAACAAAAGTCAAGCCGGTGCAATGGCACGATTGGGGCGCCCTAACGGCACTAACAGGAATCGTGGGCGGAGATTATCTTCGTAGTTCAATCTACGGACTGAAAGGACCAACCAACTTTGAAGGTGGGTTTTTATATCTAAAGCAGAATTTAGAGGCCGATCCACAATACCACCAGAGCCGGCTGTTGCAAAGCGAGACTGGTGCAATCGTCGCTTTTTTGATTTTGCAAATCGACGAGGAGCAGAATGGACGACTAGACCTATTCTCTCATCCAGACTTCTGGGATCAGGCCCCCAAACTGATCGCCGCAGTGAATCTTCCGAGCGGAAAAATTGTCAGTCAAACCGAATCCACAGCCAAGGAGCGAATTGGTATACTAAAACAACAGGGGTTTCACCAACTATCGGTAGAGACAACACAAGAAGGGCAACAAATCGTGAATTTTCAATATCAGGGATAACAATAGGATATTCGACCAAACCGCGTACGCGAGTCATCGCTAGCTGTCTATTCAGCCTTGAACTGTGGTATTTTGTGAGCTATGTAGGGTAAAATCGTGAAATTGAAAGGTAGGAAAAATAATATGAATGATAACTCTCAAACTGAAGGCCAATCGACAACGGAAACACCTACTGATTTTATTCGCCAAATTATCGAAATCGATCTTGCTAACGGGACGCATGAGGGCAAAGTACATACTCGATTTCCACCAGAACCCAACGGTTATCTGCATATTGGGCATGCAAAAGCGATCTGTATCAATTTTGGGATTGCTGAGGATTACAACGGTGTTTGTAATCTAAGATTTGATGATACCAATCCAACGGGAGAGAGCCTTGAATATGTGGAATCGATCAAAAAAGATGTCCGCTGGTTGGGCTTCGATTGGGAGGACCGAGAGTTTTATGCGTCCGACTATTTCGAGCAGTTGTTTCGGTACGCTGTCAAGCTGATTGAAAAGGGAAAAGCCTATATCTGTGACCTGGATTCAGAACAGACCAGGGAATATCGAGGTACACTGACCGAGGCCGGGATAGAGAGCCCGTATCGGAATCGATCAATCGAGGAGAACTTAGATCTATTCCACCGAATGCGAGTTGGGGAGTTCGAAGATGGTTGTCGAACGTTGCGGGCCAAAATCGATATGGCTGCGCCTAACCTCAATTTGCGAGATCCGGTAATGTACCGGATTCTGAGAACCACGCACTACAGAAAGGGCGATCAGTGGTGCATCTATCCTATGTACGACTTTACGCACGGCCAATCAGATTCAATTGAAGGGGTTACCCACTCTCTCTGTTCTTTGGAGTTTGAGAACCACCGTCCACTATACGATTGGTATCTAGATAAATTGGAGATCTACTCACCACAACAAATCGAGTTTGCTCGACTCAATCTCAACTACACGGTACTTAGCAAACGGAAGTTGTTACCACTGGTTGAAAATCAGATTGTCAACGGTTGGGATGATCCTCGAATGCCAACGCTATCTGGGCTGCGTCGCCGAGGTTATACACCGGAAGCCATCCGAGATTTTTGCAATCGTATTGGCATTGCCAAGAGCGACAATATTGTAGATATTGCCCTGTTAGAACATTGTCTCCGTCAAGACTTGAACCAGAAATCGACTCGTGCCATGGCCGTCATGAACCCGTTGAAACTGGTAATCGAAAACTATCCAGAGGAACAGGTAGAGGAACTGGAAGCCATTAACAACCCGGAAGATCCGAGTCAAGGATCAAGGGCGATCCCCTTCTCTCGTGAATTGTATATTGAGCAAGAGGATTTCATGGAAAATCCACCTAAAAAATACTTCCGCTTGTCGCCCGGCCGCGAAGCCCGGTTGATGCACGCCTACTACGTTAAATGCCAAAGCGTGGTTAAAGATGAGGAGACTGGTGAGATCCTTGAAGTCCGTTGCACCTACGACCCCGATACTAAAGGCGGCTGGTCCCAGGATGGACGTAAGGTCAAAGGAACTCTCCACTGGGTCTCTGCATCACACGCTGTTCCAGCCGAAATCAGATTGTATGATCGTCTGTTCCTGAAAGAGGATCCTGACGATGTGACTGAGGGACAGGATTACACGGACAACCTCAACCCAGACTCCTTGCAGATCTTGACTGGCTGTTTGGTTGAACCTGGCTTGGCAACGGGAAAAGCTGGTGACCACTATCAATTTTTGCGACAAGGCTACTTCTGTGTCGATCCTGATCGGACGGTCGGTCGGTTGGTCTTCAATCGAACTGTTCCCCTTCGTGACACCTGGGCCAAAGTCCAAAGATCCGGTAAGCGATAACCTGGCATTCGACAATTGAGCGAGTGTTACACGGTAGAATGGGATATTCTCCGACCGAAAATTAGCCTCTATGAGGGGATTACGCTCATCGATCTGACGTGCACCATGACCTTACATCTGTTATACGTACGATTAATACGTAGAAAGGTAGACCCCGAACGTTTATGCTTCTAACTGAAACGGTTGGTTATGCAAATCCGTTCTATCATTTTACTAAGAAACAGGCGTTGGTAGAATGAGTGGTGAGACTGTGAATCTCTTGTTCGCCCTAACTCCTTGTGCTATACTTTGCATCGCTAATTAGCTAGTTTGATAGCGTTGCGATCTTTAGTACTAGCCGCTATTAGAGGTCATACACTTGTCTGGTTCCTACACCGTAATTGTCATGTCTTCGGATAACCAGAGTATCCGTAAGTATGCGGTCGGTAAAGCCAAAATCTTCCTTCTTTCTTTTCTGATCCTGCTCGTTTTGTCGATGATTGCCGGGGCCATCGGTTATGGGCTATATGCCAGAAAGCAGCTAAATTTAGCTAACCAACAGAACCAGCAGCAAGGAGGCGAGATCAAAGCTCAACAGCAGCAGATCCGCTTCTACGAGAAGAAGTGGGAAGAGGTCCGGGATATGGTAAAAGTCGTTAAGCGCGTTCTTGGACTAGAAGATGAAGGTTTGTTGGGACAGGGTGGAAGCGATTCAGAGTTCCTACTACCTACCACTGAACCATCGGTCGACGCAGATTTGGCTGCCGAAACTACCGATACTTCACAGTTGGGTTCGTTGAAACCGGCACCGGTTTCTTTCACCGATAACCCCGAGCTAATTCCAGTCTTGAAACAGGAGGTTGGCAAAGTCTATCAAGCAGTGATGGACCAGTTGGAGCAAGTTACGGAAACCCCGTTCATCTTACCGGTTCGCCCCATACACCAAGGTGAAAAACCCAAATATGGTGTCGATTATTATTACTCCTCCGGTTTCAAGTATCGGCTTCATCCAATCACGCGGAAACGTCATTTTCATAATGGGCTCGACATCGCCACCCGCAAAGGAACACCTGTCATCGCCACGGCTAACGGTGTAGTGTTTAAGGCTGGAAACGACCCGAAAGGGTTTGGACGCTATATACGGATTAAGCACCCAAGCAAAGAGGCCGTAACACTCTACGGACATCTACTGAGATTTGCCTCTGGCATCAAAAAAGGCAAAAAAGTGGTTCGGGGCGAGGTAATTGGTTATGTTGGCTCGACTGGCACCAGCACTGGTTACCATCTCCACTATGGAGTTTATATCAAAAACGTCCCTCAAAATCCTGAACACTACATCATCCCCGAATAAACTTACCAACCCCTGGGTCGAGTTCGGGGCTGCAGACTCATATATTCAGTTCCGGCAGTTCTACGATCTCATCTGCTAAGTTCCGATGCCAGGTAGGTCGAATTACCAGTTGTGGGATATTGGTTCTAGGCGGTAGACTGGCGATTAGATGGATGACTGCCGATGTCTCCGCTACATCGACCATACCTCTTTTGGCATCCTCCTCCGGTGTAATGGGCCGTTTATCCAAAATTGGTGTGTTGACCTCGCCTGGAATCAATACACTGGCCCGAATCCCCGTATTCTTTAGATCCGCATTTAAAAACTCGGTGAAGTTGATTACGCCGGCTTTAGCCGCACCGTAAGCGAACCCGCTAAACGGTCCCGGTGTCACACCGGCCAGAGAAGAGACGTTGATAATAGTGCCCGATTGGGCTTTCAGCATAGTTGGCACAACCGCCTGCGTGCAAAAGAAAGTGCCAATCAGGTTGGAGTCGATCACCTGTTGTACCTCCTCTGGTGGAGAATTGAGTAACCGACGGTGCAACGAACTGTGTCCGGCGTTATTGACTAAAACGTCAATTTGCCCATAGGTCTGCGCTACTTTATCGACCATTTGACACACGGCGGTATAATCGGCTACGCTCAAAGCATACGTCGTCGCGGACCCGCCATCGGATTCGATTTCCGCTTTGACGGCCTCTATTTTGGCTTCAGTCCTACCAACCAAAACGATGGTTGCACTATCTGACGCCATCAGTAGTGCAGCGTCGCGACCAATACCACTCCCCGCCCCTGTAATAATACAAACTTGTCCTTTCAAACTCATTCCATACCCCTTGATAGTATGTTGCTATTATAGCTTGTCACTCAACCTGAGTGATAGTAATTCGAGGTTGTCCACCGAGTGGTGGCTTAGCCATAACCCATCCATATACTCTGATTTGAATCCAATTATAATAATAGAAGATATTTAGTTTGCCACAGATCAATGTAAAAAGCAGGGCAGGGATTTATTAGACCAAAACCTAAACCTAAAGTTGAAGTTGGACGCTTTGGCTATCTTCAGCTATATCGAGAATTATCTACTATTTCTATCTTCTACTTCTATCTACCTGTTGACCTTTTCTGTCAATTTCTATCGATACCACGATTATGGTAAACTCCCCGTCTATGGAGATCGTGAAGAGTTTAAGGCTAATTGACTAATTTAAGGCCAATCCTGTCGCTATCAAGATAAAAAGGAGCACCTGTTTTGAACATCATCCATATTATTTCCGACACTTTTCGTCGAGATAACCTAGCAGCTTACGGCGACGACCACCAACCTACTAAGGGGTATACGCCATTTCTGAATGCCTTTGCAGAAAAATGTGTTGTTTTCGATAAGGCCTACGTCTGCAGTTACCCAACTGTGCCGATCCGAGGGGATCTGGTGACGGGTCAGGTTGGTCTAGCCCGCCGCGGATGGGAACCCTTAAAAAGAGATGTACCCGTCATTGCAGATGTCCTGTCTGAAGTTGGCGTCACCAGCATGATGATTGCCGACACACCGCACCATCTCAACAACGGTTTTCTGTATAACCGGGGATTCACAGGCTGGGAGTGGATACGTGGGCAGGAAGGTGACGCCTTGCGTACGCATCCGTACGATTTTGAAAGTTCGCAAGCTAAGAGGTACCGCCAATTCACGCGTCCGGCTCCAAACCAATTGCCAGCGGGGTTAACCCACCACCTTAGGAATGCTTCAATCTGGCATGCGGAAGAGGACACCTACGTTTCGCAAACGATGAGAAAGGCCTGTCAATGGTTGGAACTTAACTGCCAGCAAGATCCTTTTTACCTGATGGTAGATACATTCGACCCTCACGAACCGTGGAATCCGCCGGAGTGGTACATTCGCCATTTCGACCCTGAAGACTATGACGGTCCAGAACCGATCTATCCCCCTTATGGTTCCAATCAGATGGACCAACGCACGACCCAGCGACTTAACACCCTCTACCGGGCAGAGGCCTGTCTGGTCGATCGCTGGATTGGTCACCTACTAACCCAGATCCAGAATATGGGGCTGCTCGACAACACGATGGTGATCTTCATGGCTGACCACGGCTTTTTGCTGGGTGAGCACGGCCTGATTGCCAAAAATTACAGTATGTACGAGGAGGTAGCTCATATCCCTTTAATGGTCTATCATCCGCAAGTTTCCCCTCGACGAACCCCGGCACTAACCAGCATTATCGATCTTCCAGCCACGGTGGTCGATTTCTTCGGTGCCAAAAGAATGGAGACCATTGAAGGAGAGAGCCTCCTACCAGTGATCAGAGATGGCAAAGACGATTTTCGACCGTTGTCCGTGACACACGGTACCTGGGTTGGTGGATGGAGTCCCGATGGGGGTAAGCCGTACGGGCAGGTCACCGATGGAACATGGTCCTTATTACTGGAAAACGCCGGTGCCCCTGATAAACTGTTCCATCTGCCTTCGGACCCACAGCAAAACAGCAACCGGTTTACAACCGATATTGATCATGCCCACCGACTGTACGACGGTTTTATCGACTTCCTGACGCAACACGGTGGATCGCCAAAAATGGTTGCCAATTTCAGGCAACGCTTTTGACCCAAACGTCTTCTTAGTCTTTGTAAACGCATCCACAAATACACTAAATATACTCTCAATCCGGTGGAAAAGTAAGCTAAAGGAGATTTCGTTATGCCGATCGTCAATACACATACCCACATCTTTAGAGTGTAAGCCGTCCCCCGCGCTCAGACGATGGTAGGTAGCACTCCGGGTTGGCCTAATTCGTTTTGTCTCTGCTAAATTAGCATGTCTTTTCTCGCCAACTTTGAGCTATCTCTATCGGTGTAGAAACCAAGCTCTTATTCTTTTATTTCAAATTTCGCTTGGGGTTTTGGGTCACCACCAGCGGATGGAGAGGATAAAAGCACGTCCGCACATCACAACTAGCAATTTCCCGGCAGTTGGTGCAGAGGATAAAATTGACATAAGCCGTGAGAACATCAGCAATTTCAGGATGGTTGAGGCCTTCAAGCTCCTTTTGCCGGAGGGGGTACCGCTCTTTAGACTCAATGCGTTTGAATTTGACAGCTTAGGCGTCGATCCCGTTAAGTTTGCCATACAGTTTGACGTCCATGTCGGTTTACCACCGGATACGTTTTTGCCTGATTCAGAAGAGGAATCTAGGCTAATGGGCTAATGGGCTAATGTTCGTGCTTTTGTCGTGGCGAAATCCGCTAAATAGACTTGTGGCGTTTCCTATATACCCGTTGTATAGGTTTAGCATCTATGCTATAATCTTGAAGTTCAAGAATATAATCAAGCCCCAGGAAAGAAATAGGTTAGTTTTACCTCAATTGTCTGACGAATTTTTCGACTATTAATAGAGTGGACAATAATATTGAAGCCCTTATTCACTCGATCTTGCTCCCGCCATTTTTTGTACCCCCTGTCGTCTAATAGGCAATGCTAACGAAGGAAGAACCCATGAAAAAACCCCTATATCCCGTCTTTTTGCTTCTAGGACTGCTCTTAAGCGTTCAAAATGTATTTGCCGTTTTTATTGTTAGTCCGACCCAGGGGCACCCCAATATAACTGTAACTTTATCAGACAAGGTAGGAGATTCAAGTTCCACGATCGGCGGGATCACGTTTGGAACAATTGACATTACTGCAGTTGACCACTCTTTAACGACTATCAAGGGAACCATCAATAGCGATCAAGTTGTTACCAACCAAGATGGCGAATACATGGTTACATTTACCGTTCCTACAGATTCTTCTCTGGCGCTCGGTGAATACACAATTAGGATTGGTAACAACGAGGATACGGACAATGATAGTGAATTGGATGACGGTGAAGACGTTAATGGAAACGGAGTACTAGATACAGAGAAAACACAGAAGTTCCTACTCACAGGTCCTGTCCAAGATGTTGTTGAAGGGCAAGTCGGTACCGCCTTGAGATTATCGGGGCAATTTGGAGTTGCTAATCAGTCAGTTGGTTCGATTACTTTTGGAACTGATGCCATCACTTCAGCCAGTCACGGCTTAGCCGCAATAAAAGGCCAAATTCTTCAGGAAAGTGGCAAGGACTACGTGTACTCTGATGCTCGTGGCGCATACGACGTATCCTTTGAAATTCCAGACCACGTCTACGGCCCGGTAAAAATTGAATTGAGCTCCAGGCAGCTCGATTTCCAAATCCTCCCCTCCGTCACTTTATCCGGTTCTGCAACTGTCAAGTATGGCGATACCATTGCACTGAGTGGCACGGGTTTCAATGTTTTGGATACCGTTACCATTATAATTGGTGGTCAAGAAACGGTGCTG
>JASMLX010000007.1 GCA_030748495.1 Candidatus Poribacteria bacterium
AGCAAAGTCGGCGTCACGGATAGTGGAGAGAGAAGATCCAGTGTTCTGAATACTCGACATCAGGTTGGAGCGTTGGTTGTTGATGAAATCGATGGCCGCACCCAGTGAGTTGGTGGTAGTTGAGCATAGCTTAAGGTGTCGACGTCGGTGTTGGCTAATTGTAGAGCGAAGTCGGAGGTGCCATCGCCTAGGGCTAGCTTTCAACAATTACGCTCCTACGAATTTGGGCCGCGATAGTCGAAGAGATAGTCATAGGTTTGATCCAAAAAGATAGCATTAGGATCCACTCGACTATTTTTAAACGCCTCCTCACCCCCTTTGACATATCGAATCGGTTGACCACGATGGAACCAACTGACGTTGTGTACCAATGCAATCATATGGCGATGCCTGTCAGACAGGTTCGGAGTGCCGCGATGCCAAAGTCGCATATCCCGTATCAAGACATCCCCTTTCTGAGTGGTCCCACGTACAGGTGGTTTGACTTGCCGGCGTGCTTCCTCAGCTTCTTCGTCTAGACGTCGCGAGACATCACCGATGAGGTGAGTGCCCGGCCAAAGTTCAATGGCTCCACCTTCTTCAGTAACATCTATCATGGGAATGTTGACAACTACTGATGCTGTCGGATGAGAAGGATTCAAATTTGGCCAGAGGTGGCCAGTATCCATGTGTAAGGCCTGTTGAGTACTGCCCGGCGTATTTGTATTCCCATTGTAAAAACCGTTAAAAGCGCCTTCGCCCAACAGAGAGATGGAGACATGTTCAACAATCGGATTGGCGACAATGTCAGGAAAGATATAAGGAGTATAAGGTGGTGCCCCTTGCTACAAGTGGCCGATACTGCGTCGGGCGTCCCATCTGTCGGAATCGGAACTGACTATTGTGTGCGAATCTTGCGTCATCTTCTGGTTAAGAAAGTCTAGATGGCTGTGCGAAACGATATCTCTAAGAATGACATATCCTTCTTCACGAATGACATTGATTGCCTGTTCAAGGTGGGATGCAGACAGTTGCCCTTGGGTCAATTCTTCAGAACTAACTTTGATTTTCATATAAAACTCACTCCATATCAGACTGTACAATGGAAATTTCATACCGCAATGGGGTATGGGCCTTCACAGGCAACATTGTTACAATTGCAAGTGAAATCTAACATGAGAATTCAACTTCTAACAAGGGAGATATAGCCCCAACCAGGAGAAATCCCAAAAAGTCGGTGAGTATTTCATTATATTAGATCGGCCGCCTATAGTCCAGATGGTACGCGAATCGCTACAGCGAGTGGAGATGGAATCGTCCAAATTACACCACAGACATGGATGAACTGCTAGAAATCGCTAAGAGCCGAGGGAAAAGCGAGGTATGGGGTATTGGATTGGTGATAATGACCGATAACATTATTTAGCAGGCGTTTTGTCCACCTTAATTTCTGTAAAATACTTTTTATAACAAAGGATGCTCAATGAAGTTAGATAAAAAAGGCTTTGTCAGAATGGAGGGAGTATTAATTCTGACATTATAAATGTAAGTAGAGTATCTTCCATAATGACGTCCTTGTTTGGTTTGTCCGGTTAAATTGTGATAATTTTGCAATCAAACCACAAAAAGGTCGTCATTTCAATAATTTGCACTTTCCTTATCCATAATTGACGTTAATATTGGACAGGATATGGAGTATTTTTAGCCCAGGCCATCCAGGCCGAAGATTGGTCACAGGTCAGCCGGCTGAGCCATCGGATGAAAGGGACAGCCGCCAATAGTAGAGCCCAACGGATGTTAGCCATAGCGACCAGGATGGGAGATCAAGCCAAGATCCAGGCGTCAGGTCGAGTAAAAGAGATCTATCCGCAACTGGTAGAGATCTGGTTACAGACGCAGACCGCCATGCAGGATCGGCTGTCAGAAATATCGGCCTGATCTAACCTTCTACTCTATATTCACCAGTCACTGTTTCGTATCCGCAGGGCAAGAGGTATTGATAGAGGCTGCTTTGCCCCTATGCTTAAGGATGGCCAAGGGAAGGATGTCCACCGAACAGATGGGGGTTACTTCAGAATTACCATTTTGCGTGTGTCCATGAGACGTTCTCTGTGCATCCACAAAACATCGTCGGCCGGGCTGAAAACGGCCCGACCAGGTTGCATTGATAATTCGTCTCCTGTCACCGCGGCTGGAAGAGGGTTAACCGGTAGGCGTAAAGCGGCCGGTGTTGGCCTCGTCGTAATATTTGTTAATCTGTGGCACCTCGGTCATACCGTGCCAGACGCCACGGAACAGGCTCTGCCGTTTAGCTGGCAACGACTGGATTACCTCTGGTGGCGGACAGGCTTTGCCCCACTTGGCGTTTACCGTGTTGTAGCAGGTAAACAGACTGAGTCGATCCCTGTCCGGATTGACCCATTTAGTGCCGCTGTGGCACAGGGCCTCGGTAAAAATCACGGCTGATCCAGCGGGACAGGCATAGGTCTCCCATAACGGACTCTCTCGTTCGCTCAGGCTTTGTGGACGTGGAAAGGCGGCTTTATGGCTACCAGATAAAAGCAGCGTTCCACCATCACCTGCCTCAACCTCGTTTAATTCCCAGACCACACGAATCAACCCGGCATGAATCTGCCCTTTCTGCATCTGGTAGATGTGGGAGTTGCCACTGAAGTTGAAAAATCCACCCCCGCCGTGCGGACTAAAGTTGTCGTGGCCCGTCTGCCGGTGGCTGCTATAGGTGTGGTCGAAGCGGAAACCGTAGCAGTCCTCAGAAGCCAAGGCTTGATGTGAAATGATCTCGTTCAATACCCCGGCCACCACTGGGTGATCGAGCAGGATTTGAGAAGGGCCGCCGTGGTTATCCCGTTCCTCTGGCGGTAGTGAGTCTCGCTGATACAGAAATTTCATCTGATGTCGTCGTACCGGTTCAAGCTGTTCTTGGTCTAACAAGCCGGGTAACGCAATCCAGCCCTTCAAATCAAAGAGATACTTCTGTTCTTCACTCATGGGTATGATCGGCTGCCCATCACCGTTTGTGGTGGGCAGAAGTTGTCTATCCATTATCTGTCTCCTTTTTGGCCTTGATTGATCATAAATTGACTATAAGTCCATACCTAGATATCAGTACAAAATTAAAAAGATGGGTCAGAGAGGGTCAGCCCACCTTACACGAGAAGGAGGTTTAGAAGATGTTAATAATTGTCGGACTCAGTCTCATAACTCCTAAACAAAAAATCTGAATTAGCTCGGTTTTATGGATCTGGTGACGATACTTACTTCATCGAACACGTACATCTCATCCCTATTCTCAAGTTTATCCCCGCTTGAACGTCTAGCGAAACCAATCGTAGTTCAGCCCCAGAGAACGGTCGGCTAAGGGCAGATTGATACGCGCACCTTTCTGGGCCGATGACTGTTTGAGGGCAATTTCCACCTCCAGGGCTAAAGCCACCCGACGACCCGAGCTCTTGGGCTGATCCAACTCTCCGGCCAAACAATCCAGCACGTCAGCGAGGCAATAAACCGCGCCATATGGTGAAGCAAACTGCGGCTTGGGCCAGGGGATCTTTACCCGTTGCTGGCCATCCGGTGTCTCCATATCCTGCCATAATTCCCAACCGGATTGGTAATTAAACACCATTTCGCCGCTGCTTCCGCTCAACCGAATACCGGGCGCTCCGTGACGGAAATGGACGGTCAGACCATCTGCTGTGACCAGCATTCCGGTACCGGTAAACTCGCTACTGCCGGATTCACGGCGTGGTGTGTCACCGGTGCCGACCACCCAGAGCGGGGGACTGTCCAGAAAATACGACCAGTTCTGATGTTGGGCAAAAGGGCCGCCGGCTTCAATAGAGACAATCTCACCGATTCTGCCATCTTGTACCAACTTCCTGGCCTGAGCAAAGGAGGGATGGGTGGTGGTAATAGACCCACAGCACAGGGGTACGTCGGCCTCGGCACAGGACTGCACCATACGGTCGGCTTCAGCTAAGGTGTGAGCCATCGGTTTTTCGGTCAGAATACCTTTAGCTCCGTATTCTACCGCCAAACAGGTTAAATCAGATCGGTGTTTGGTATTGGTGCAGATAGCGACAATATCTGGTCGCTCCTGGCTCAGCATCTCAACAGCATCGGTATAGAGTTGCTGAACCCCGTAACGTTCAGAAAAAACCCGCAATCGGTTTTCATCCCGATCCGCTCCAGCAACCAGACGCACTTCGGGCCTATCCCAGCAGGCTTCAGCATAGGAGGTGGGCAAACCTGAATCGCCAGGGTGTTCGTGATGGTAAAACTTACGATGAATATCCAGTGTTGGCGTTGGACGCTTGATGTCATCCACCTCGAAACGATCGGGGATACGCGATGCCAAGTCATACAGCATACCCATCCAACCCAATCCGATAACGGCAGCGCGATATTGGGACATAATAAACCTCCTCAGAACTGATCGACCCGTCTAAATTGAACAGACTTCGTTAGGTTGCGATTGAGAATTGAACACTTCCTGACTGTGAAGCCGCCGACTAAAGGTCGAACGGCCTATTACAACTAACTGTACCAGCAATCGTCGGCGGTGTAAACAGGAGAATCGAAAATTGTTTCCCTCTTGAGTCGATTATCTTGCTATAATTTCACTCTCGACCCCGCGAGAGAATCCCGACTTCAGTCGACGCACATATATCGATACACATACGCCAACCTGCTGGTTAGCATGTTTTTGACCGGGGGTCAGGTCGGGTTTTGAATCTTTAATATCCGAAGATAAAACAGGGAGAAGAAATCAACTATGAAGATTACCAGAGTTGAGCAGTTTGTGGTAGCGGTGCTCCATATTCAACCGATTCTGAAGTACCGGCCTACCGATCACCATTATCAAGGTGTATACCGATGAAGGCATCTACGGACTGGGAGAAGGTGGGCGTGGTGGGCGTTTTGACCAGGTGGTGGATCAGTGGATCGGTTTAGATCCCATGGAGCTAAAGTGGCCGGATTTGGGCGGTGGCTTCGGTTCGGCCACCTACGATATCGTGGGTAAAGCTTTGGGACTACCGGCACACAAGTTGATGGGCGCGCAGTATTGGGAAGAGGTGCCGGTTGGCTATTGGTCTTGTCCGATGGAGCCAGCCGAGTTTGCTGCCGAGGCCGAGGCAGCAAACTCGGTTTCAAAACCCATAAACTCAAGGCTCGTCCCTGGAATATTGTTGAGACGGTAGAGTTGATGACCCGGGCGGCAGGTGACGACTACGAGATTATTGTCGATCCCAACTTTACCTTTGAAACGCCGGAGCAGTCGCTTCGACTAGCACACCAACTGGAGAGGTACAATATCCAGGCCTTTGAGGATTCCTTCTCCTACGAGACCTATGGATGGGATAGTTACCGGGAGTTTCGTTCCCAGACCTCCATACCTCTGGCTCCGCATCTCTACGATCCGAAAAAAGTGCTAACCGCTATCAAGGAGGAGGCGGCTGATATGTTTAATGTTGGTGGTAGTCCTAGGTTGACCCAACAAAATGCCGGTATTGCTGATGCAGCAGGCTTTCCCGTCTGGTTGCAGGTGGTGGGATTGGGATTAGGGGTGTCGGGCGCATTTGCGACCCACGTTCACGCCGTGATTCAGAACGCCAGCATTCCCAGCGATTCTCTGCATTACATGCGAGAAAATAGCCTGATACACAGTGCCCTAACACCCAAAGATGGAGTGGTTAAAGTACCAATGGAGCCGGGTCTGGGAATTGAACTGGACATGAAGGCGGTTGAGCACTATCGGGTTGGATAGTCTTCGTTAGGACTTCTCCGGTCGGTATGCGGAGGCTGGACACAGTAGGGAGTCGAACTATTTCCGTCGCTGACAACTTATTTGCCGTAAAGGTCAATCCACACAAATATGCTGACCGGCCCTTGGGATTGGCACGGAAAATAGAGGTGGTTCATCACTAGTCTTGTATGCTTGGGCCCAGGAAGCAGGTGCAAAAGGAGGTAGCGGTAGCAACTCCACCTATTCCTTCGGACTTCTTCCCCTTTTCCAAAGGGCACCCTTAGTATAGGGGGCGAATGAGGATCAGCAGAGAGGGTTATACCCAAACCGTAGGGGCCAAGCAGCACCGAGGAGTAAGAAACAGAATTGAGATTGGAGCGGGAGAAAGATATCTGCTGCCGCTGGTCTTGTATGCTTGGCCCAGTCAAACTGAAATGGAAGTGGTTCCTGGGCCAAGTGTAGAAGCAAATTAGTGAATTAAACCTTCGAGGAGATCAAGGTCGAGCGGAGAATTAGTTGGTTGGTACTGCTTCGCCTTTACACCCAATTATTCAGCTACTCCCGATCCGCTTCCCAAGATTACCACTATAATCAGATAAATCAGAGTCAGCCAGTAAACGCCGCCGAAGCCAACCTCTCCGTTTATTTTATTTTGAGTTCCATCTGTGATATGGTATACAGCATACTTCATTAGCGCCTGATGCCGAACTTAGGAAAAACATAGGAACATAGGAACAGGGGAATAGGTGGCCAAAAAACTCCATCCCTCTATTAAAATGATGAAAATGATATTCTTCTCTTCTCCTCGATCAGTTATCTTCCTACTGTTGAGCGCCATGCTCCTTTTTGGCCATGCACCTTCATCTCCAGCCCAGGTGCACTATTTGAGTAACGGTAGCCCCTGGAACCGAAAAACGGAGGCTGGCCCGGATGCCGAGGTCGGAGGTTGGTACTACAACCTGGGTATTACCGGTATCCGTGTACAACTGATGGCCGACGCGCCCAGACACTTGCCGGTCAAATATGTCTTTGCCGATTCGCCGGCTGGGGGGAAGATTCATCCTGACGACACCATTATCGGCGTCAACCAGCAGTCGTTCCAAACCGAACATAAAAACGGTTACGGCATGGACAAGTTTGGTGCTGATGGGCCCATTCTGGAGTTTGCCATCGCCTTAGAGAGTTGCCAAGCCAAGTCGGGACAGGGAATGTTGCCTATCACCCTGGTTCGTCGAGGCAAGACCGAGGAGGTGGTGCTCGATGTCGGACAGGAATACGGTACTTATGCCCAAAGTTTTCCCTTCGACTGCCCAAAAACAGAGCGTATACGGCACCAACTATACCAGTATTTGGTCGACCATCAGGGCGAAGACGGTTCCTGGGGGATACCGCCGCAGGACACCTTTGCCCCATTGGCCCTGTTGGCCAGTGGCGAGAAACCGCACCTGGAGGCGGTGAAAAAGAACGTACAGATGCATGCACGAACCACTAGTGCAGAGGACGACTCCTGGCTGATCAACTGGCGCTACATGGCCGCCGCTATCGTGATGAGCGAATACTACCTGGCTACAGAAGAAAAATGGGTGCTGAAAGAACTAGAGGAGGTTTATGCGTTTCTGATCTCTAGCCAATACATCAACATGGACCAGATTAACGAAAAGGTAAAAGAGACGCACCCCCACGCCTATCCCAAAGACGAGATAGATTCGCACGGCGGCTGGGGGCATAACCCCGGATTTGAAGGCTACGGACCGATCAGTATGCTAACCGCCCAGGGAGCGTTGGCTTTCGCCTTGATGCACCGTTGCGGTATTGACGTCGATCCAGCCCGACACCAGGCGGCCTATAATTTTCTGCAACGGTCTGCCGGGACCAATGGCTATATCTGGTACAAGGATCAACCTGCCGGTGAAAACGATTGGGCCGATATGGGACGAACCGGCACCTCAGCCATCGCCCACCAATTAAGCCCTTACCAGGACGATGTCTACCGTCAGCGTGCGCACCTGCAAGCCAAGGTAATCGGTCAGCATCCGCAGAGCTTTCCCGATACCCACGGTTCACCCATTATGGGCATGGGTTATACCGCTGTTGGGGCTAACGTCGCCCCCGGCTATTTGCGCCAGTTGATGGAGGCTAACCGCTGGTGGTTTACACTAGCTCAGTGTCACGACGGCAGTTTCTACTATCAGCCCAATCGCGACAACGCCGGTTACGGGACCGACTCCAGAATCGCGGCTACTGCCGTTACCGCCTTCATTTTTTCCATCCCCAAAGGCAACCTCTACCTGACCGGTAAACAGGCCAGCGATCACTACTAGCCTCGCGTCTTAATCGGCTACAATTCCCGGCCTAGAAGGTCCATCAAGAGGATAAGGGCTCGCCCGAGTCGCCTACCTTAAGTCTCATACCGGACTATTGTGGTGTCTTAATATCCTTGATTAACTTATCATTATTGAAGTCGTCGGCCGCCCATATTTCCCACTTACATTTCCGGATGGCCGCAATCAAGTCTTCGTCTTTTAACCACTAGGATCTGTTAACACTAAGAAGAGAAATCCGGTATAATGGGCTATGATGGAACTAACACAGGAACAAGATGAAGAAATAAAGCCGTCTTTACCCAGCCAAAGAGGAAAGGTCAAACTATCCAATCGGAAGGTTCAGAATCGGATTTGGTCTGTTGCCGAGCAAGGCTGTCAATGAAGAGGTCTTCCCTCTAGGTTTGGAAATTGGCAGCCAATCTACAGGCGGATGAACTGATGGGCCAAAACAGGAGTCTTAAATCTCAGATTTGAAGCCTGGCCGGCAAAGAAAATCATTCCAGTCAGGATAGAAGGCTATTCATTAAGATTGGAAAGTCAGGAGGAGGGTAGACCACAAAAATCCATCTGCTGGCCCAAGATGCTGGTAGGACATGTCCCTTGGCAACGGTCATGATGCGCCTAAAGGAGAAGGCTGGTTAAAAGGCATCGATTGCCCTTTGGCTGTCGGCCCAATGATTATGGCTCGAGCAGATGAAGGAGATACTACTCGACAGCTGGCTTTAGACTTGATCTTCTCTCCGGTTGTTCCTGCCAAATAGAATCGCCTGGATCCCTGGGAGTCTGACCAAGAGCTCTACAAAAAGAGAAATGAAGTGGAAGGGTTGTTCAGCAGGCGGAAGGGATTTGGCCGGATCTTCTCTGGCTGGGACCAGCTGGATCGGATGTTTCCTGCTTTCGGGTTCTTGGTGCTGATTGTCGATTCGCTTAGATAGTGTTAACAAGCCCTAGTCACCGTTTTTTAACAGTAACTGCAGTACCAATTAATGGAGATAATTATTGGGCAGGATTCCCCCAAGGCACAACGAAGGTTGTTTGCTCTGGATATCCATTAGATAAATTGTCCATTGAAACACCATCACAAAAAACGGCACCTCGCTATCTGGCAGGTACCGTTCCGTAACCGATAGAATCAGTTGCTTCAGATCAAGTTTTAACTTGGGAAATGCTCTACCATTCGCTGGCTTTGATGTCCCCCCAGGCTCGAGCAGCATTACTAGCTGGACCAAGCTAGTAATGCTGCTCGAGCCTGATTAAGGAAGTCGTCTTGCGTTTTAGCTGCTTCGGTGGGGGAAATCTTGACTCTTTCATGGTCGCGTTATCAAAGTAGAGATTAGCGTAATCGTACCCACCGCCTTCACCACAGCGATAAAGTAACACGTTACCACTGGCTTGAAGGTCACCCGGTCAATGTCGAAATCGACTTCGACCGGGTGACCTGTCCATTGAGATCGTTGTGCCCTTTTTCACCACTGATCCAGGTTGCGGGGTTGATGACAAAGTCCGCGACAATAAAATTGCCGCTGCATGACTTGCACTGATGGCGTTGTTTCTCCGGCCCAATCCCGTTTTTGACGATGGTGTCAGTTTGGCATTCCTAGCATTGAATCATTGCATGACTCCAGATACACTTTAAATAATAACATTACACCACATACCTATCTATACATATGCACCCTCTAGAAAAAGTCTTTGCTATCTTGAAAAAGAAACCATGTTTGGCTGCTAAGGGAACAATTATTGATCCAATTATTAAATCATACGGCTTATTTTTGGAATGACTATACCAGTTCTCGGAAGAGCTTAAAGAACAGGCCGGATGATCCGACACATCAGGAAATTCTGGAATGGATCCAAGATCTAGCCAAAAGCAGTGACTATCACCTATGGCCGCCGGGTGAAAACAACCTTGAATGTACGAGGTTATCCTCTGGGCCGTAATCGGACCAGTAAGTTAATGCGTGAAGTCAATCTGCAGGCAGGTCAGTGCAGGAAGTACCAGGTCACAACAAACAGCAGCCACAAGTAACCGGTCTTCGATCACCGGCTTCAGCGTGAATTTGATGTTACGCTGCTAGGCTGGGCTTATGCGGCAGATATGACCTACATCTGTCGCCGGGAAGGTTACTTGTTATCTGGCGCTAGTAATCTGGACTGCATAAGTCCCAATGATTTTGAGCAACGATTACTGGAGATGAAACAAGCGGCTTAACTGGCTTGTAACAAACTGCTTGACCACGCCACATGGAGGATTAAATGGAAGCCACGGCTTGCGCGCCAAACAATGGCCTTACGAGGAATCTATTGGAACTCCATTGATCGTATGTGACCCGTCATACTCGGAAAGATATGGAACCACCGTTTAGGATCCCACTTGCACCGAGGATCTATTCCCAACGTTGCTAGGTTTGACCAACTAAAACCGCAAAAACCGTTGCCCGGACTGGACTTGAGTAACTCAACTGTAAAGCAGGGTTAGTCGAGGTACTTGCTGTTCTACTGCAGCTCCAAGTCTATTTGCACCGAATATTCTCCTTTGGCCTTGCGCTACACTGTCATGTTGTCAAACCAAGATGTGCTCTTTTGCTACGACCGGAGAGCCTTTCCATTTATTGGTTGGTCAATTGATTGATCATTGTACCGATATAAATCCTCTTGATTACCACTAGCTAGTAAAGTTAAACTGCTATTGTCAAAGATTTATTCACGACAAGTTTCACTTATCCGGCAATGCCAGTAAATTTCAAATGAAAACTAATAAAATTAAAGAGGTCACTATGATGAAGTTTTCTGCTCATTATTACTTTCTCGGTCGGTTCCTAATTTTGGTCATGGTCACATCTGTTTGTCAGGCGGCCCCAACTGGATTGGTAGGATATTGGCGATTTGATCAGGTTGGCAACGCTGCGCTAGACAGCAGTGGAAATAGAAACAATGGAAACATTGTGGGCTCAAATAATCGCAACGGTGGGGTTGAAGGTCAAGCCCTTATCTTTGACAATAAGAAAAAAACAAAAGTTGAGATTCCCGCCACTAAGACACTGGATCTAGTAGAAGCAATTACGATGGAGGCTTGGATTCAACCGAAATCACTTTATATTGGCAATGACTGGAAACAACGCCCATCTATATTGGCTAAACGCCAGGCCTATTACCTTGATATCAACGAAAAAGGAAATCTGTCCAGTTACCTTTACGGTGTCCAACCACAAGAGTGGCTTAGTGGGAAAACCGACATGCGGAAATTTATTGGCCAATGGGTCCATGTAGCAACAGTCTACAATGGCAATAAGCATTTACTCTATATCAATGGTCAGGAAGAAGCCAATGTTAGTAAGAAAGGCAAAATTACATCCAAAAATAATATCCTTTCCATTGGTTGGGTTGACAACGAGCGATATTTTGACGGTATGATGGATGAGGTTAAACTATGGAATCGAGGGCTAACAGCTAAAGAGATAAAAGAAGAGGCAACACTAGCTGTAGAGGTTTCGCGTAAGCTAAGTACAATATGGGCCCGCATCAAGACCACTAAACCTTAACTGTTAGGTTAGCAGTATAAAGGCCCGTTCTGAGTGATATAAACCTTTCTGCGGAAGAGGTAAAACGTGATGGGAGGATTAGGGGAAGAGATAGTATATAAGATCAGTAAAGTTTGTGAGAAATACGGGATAATATCGATAACGCCCGCATCATCTATTCCAATAAATCCAGGAGACTGCCATGACAACTTCTCTTTTAACAGCTACATCTGAAACTCAACCTCTTCGTGGTTCCACGCCGCATACCATCTACTAGCGACGGATGCCGCGAATCGTGAGTTTCAGATATTTGCAGCTACACGCCTCCTGAGGGGCTATCATCCATCCTAAAAGATGCGCACACATTTGCCCATGTCTATCCGCGTTTGAGCCCGGTAATACGCGAAGGCGAACTCATCGTCGGCGCCAAGATTCGAGGCACCGGTGGCCGGGCCGGAAGGGGTTGGTTACCCGACGGCTCAGTCCATTACATAGAAAGGTTCGCGCGGAACGCACCGGCCGATTGTCCCGACGTCTAGGCCATGGCACAACGGGGACTCATCTCGCTGCAGGGGTCGTTGAATCATAAAGTTGTTGATTACGCTGGCTTTGTCCGTAAGGGCTCCGCAGTTCTTGCCCAACGCGCCCGTAAATTGGCGGCAGCCAAGGATGGCGATGAACGTGACTTCGCAATTTCTTCGCTATGGGCCACGACACGATGATCGAACACGCCCACTCCTATGTGCCCGCCTGCTGGGAGCGTGCGAAATCGGCCAGCCCTGAACGAGCCGATGAGCTTCTGGAAATTGCTCGCACCTGCGAGAAGGTGCCGGCCCAACCAGCTGAGACATTTCATGAAGCGCTTCAGAGCCTCTGGTTCGCTTACATGGTCGCGGGAGATGCGACCGGCCGTCCGGATGTTATTGATACGTATAATATCGCGGAGCGAAATGGCTTAATTGGAGAGGACCTGAACTTCTTTTCTGGTCTGTATGTAACGAGAACCTCGCCATTTGGTAATGTAGATGCGGTCTTAGAAGAGATTGACTACGGTATTAAATTGCACAGACAGGGACCGTGGTCTATTCTCCTTCACAAGCAGTTCCATTGGTCCCAAAGTTCCTTGGGAAAACATTCTGTCTGCCTGTCAATATGCAATGTAGGAAGAGTACCTGAAACGAGATACAGGAAGATGCACAGAATAACCGAGTTTACATAAGGCGTGAGAGGAAAGCGAATAGTTACACCCGTTGAAAAAACACTCGAATTGCACCAGATCAGGCTGACAACGTCCTAATATGAACCGCTTTTCTCTGACAGAAATCGCCAAACATACGGATATCAGTTTATCAAATTGGTATGCTGGTAAGGAGCATGCGCCCGCTTGGTGATCACACGGATTTTGTCCAGTCTATTCGCCAAGGGATATAACTAATGCTATATGACAAACCGGGGTGGAAAGAGAACTGGGAAATAACAAAAAAAACGCTATCGGCAGTGGTGGAATCACGAAGGTCCTGCACTTACTATCACAGGCCTTCCGCCATTGGATAAGCCAAGAGACCAGATACCACCACCCTCGAAGCCGAGAACCGCACGTGAGAAATCATACTGATCCCCTTTTTTTGCACGACAGCAACGAGCACAAGGTAGGTTTGCCGCCGACACGCTACCCATTGCACATACGGAATATAGTTGCGTGCAACTGGCGGCGTGCTTGAGATCCGAGCCGAAGTCTGACGATAGTACCGTGTGGTACATGGACGACATTAGTAATCCCGAAAAATCCCCGGTGCGATCCCTGACAAAGATCGAACTTGGATGTGCTCACCGAACTACGGGGAACACAGAATCTGTTGTATGACCTCTTTGACCGACCAGATTGGGTACGTCAGAAACTGGAGGAAATTAATCAAGCGTTCTTCACAGCCTTCGATGACTATTATGAACACATCCGGATTCCGATGGTTCTTCGGCCTATGCATACTTTCGCATTTGGGAGCCTGGAAAGGTTTCTCCGGTGCAGTGTGATTTTGCTGCAATGATCTCTCCTTCGATGTTTGCTGAATTCGTCGTGCCTGCGCTGCGGCGACAGTGTAGGTGGCTCGACCACTCCCTGTTTCGTCTAGATGGGCCAAACTGCATTTGTCACATAGATCACCTTCTCGCCATAGCGGAACTGGATGCCGTGCAATGGGCCCCTAGCGTAAGCCAACCTGGTGCTGGCAATAGTAAGTGGTTCAACCTGTACGAGCAAATTCTCAGCGCCGGAGAAGCAAAACGTACTTTCGATACTTTCGGCAGCAAGGGCATCTACCTTTCGCTAAACGTCACTTCTGAAGTAGAAGCAGACGATATCACTTCTTTAGTTGAGTCTATGCGATAGGCAGGCTGAGCCAGATTGATTTTCCCTCGAACTGAATAGGTCCTCAGATAAACTCATCTTCCTATAGCCAAACCGACATTCCCCTTCTTCATCAATCAATGACTCTGACGTGGCACCCTTCCAATTGCAAGTTCAACTTATTTCAAACAGACTCTTAAAGTACTACTCAAACGTGCAATCCATCAGCACCTATGAATCTCGAATAGACCTAAGGAGTAATAAGCCATTTTTATAGGTGGCAAATAGCTCATACGGGATGTTAGGAACCGTATCAACAATAAAAATTTGGAGTGGTTAAAAAATGGCTCACGAAGTTGTAATCGTCGGTGGTGGATTGTCAGGTCTCTGTTGCGCATTGGAGTTATACCGAAACGGGGTCTCTTTTCTTCTTATCGAAGCCACTGACCGTGTTGGCGGACGTGTAAAGACAGACCAATGTGACGGGTTTCTGCTGGACCGGGGATTTCAAGTACTTTTGACGGCCTATCCCGAGGCACAACGAGTCTTAGACTATTCAGCACTTCGACTGAAGCCGTTTTACCCGGGAGCCTTAGTCTATGACGGTTCAAGGTTTCATCGGGTGGCAGATCCATGGCGAAAAACACGAGATAGCATCAAATCTATCTTGTCGCCGGTTGGCAGCTTGGCCGATAAACTTAGGATCGCCTGGCTTCGGCGACAAGTATTAGATTTAAGTCTGGAAAATTTGATGGCGGGTGAGGAATCGACCACCGAGCAGCGATTAGAAAAATTAGGTTTTTCACCGAAAATCATTGATTCTTTCTTTCAACCGTTTTTGGGTGGCGTTTTTCTGGACGCCGACCTGACTACCTCAAGTCGAATGCTGGACTTCGTATTTCGAATGTTTTCAATTGGAGAGACGGCAATCCCTGAAAAAGGAATGGAAGCAATTCCTCGTCAACTGTTAAGTATGTTGCCCGGCGATAGTATTATCACCGATGCAAAAGTAAAAGAAATCAAGACAGATTCGACTGAATTGATTGTGACGCTAGCGAGTGGAGAGAAAATCGAGACCCAAACAGCCGTTCTTGCTACAAACGGATTGGATAATCTACTGTCGGAAAAAAAGAAACCGAAAAGCCGAGTCGTAAGCTGTTTTTACTTTG
Source organism: Candidatus Poribacteria bacterium (assembly GCA_030748495.1). Lineage (GTDB taxonomy): Bacteria > Poribacteria > WGA-4E > WGA-4E > UBA9662. The sequence continues at coordinate 15,102 of JASMLX010000007.1, forward strand.
TTAGCGAACTCCCACCGATTACAGAACCGATTCTGGTCCTGAATGGAACGAAATCCGGCTTGGTTAATAACTTGTGTGTGCCGAGCAACATTTCCCCTACTCCAACCGGTGCCGCCCTTATTTCAGCTACGGTCCTGGGAGATAGCAAACACACAACAGAAGTGGAACCTCAAGTGGTTAAGTCTGAGTTGAGGCAATGGTTTGGAACGCAAGTCGAAAACTGGAAACACTTAAAAACCTATCATATTTCTCATGCGCTACCCTCTGCCGAGCAGATACCACCTCAACAGCTCTCTTACAAGTATCAAGAAGGAATCTATCTATGTGGTGATTATATGGAAAGTCCTTCGATTCAAGGAGCAATGGTTTCTGGGAGGAAAGCAGCACAAGCAATTCTAGGTTCAAGACTTTAGTTGATTTATGGCTGATCTATTTGAAACGCGTAGAAGAATGTATCGTATTGTCAAGTATCGCTAAGTGTGCTTGGATCTGAAAGTTGCGATAGATGACAAAATCAGGTGATGGTTTTCGCATTTTTTACATTTCGAAATAAACTTTCATCGGTGGGGATCGTCTATTAGCGGTCGTTGTCTTGAATGAGAAAGAACATTCAAAACAACAAGCTATATGGGCGATCGATATCGTTCAGATAATTTAGAGACAAATAACTGTCCATAAACGAGGTTTAACAATGCGTCAGGATACAGACCCCCTACCTAAATATGCCGCGCCAATGGAATTCATCCATTCCGTACACGAAGCACTCACCCATCAAGGCCTGAATATTCCGCTCTCGCATCTGATGGTGGTTTCAGGTGAGCCCTTCCGCATCTCCTATAATCCGGATAATCCCGAGCATAGTCCACATACAGTTTTTCATAATCCACTACGCACCGTTTGCCGTGTGTTAGGGTTGAAACATCAACTCTATTATGATGAGGATTACCAAACGGCCTGGAATCGGTTGTATCAAAACCTGAACGAAGGCAAGGTTGCGTTGATACCCTTTGACAGCGGACACCCGTTTTTCGCTGCCAGTGAAACACCAGGTCAGGTGATTGGCCAAAATGGCTATACTATTACTTTTGATAAGAGCCAACTGAGCCATAAATGGTTGTCCGTTGATGGGTTTTATGAGTTAGGATTGGACGGTTACTACCAGTTCCTAATTGAGGATCGAAATCGGTTACCGGATCACCGAGAAACCGCCTACGGTGTTTTTCGACTGGCCCGGAAGTTGATGCACCTTCGACGTAAGGTTAGTGGCGGAGCGATGGGTACTGAAGCCTATTTCGCATTGGCCGGCCATATCCAGAACAGCCTAAAAAAGGAGTGGGATGACGCTCAGCAGGACTTCGACCGTATCCTTAAGTGGGGACAGATTCCACTGAGCCAAATCTTGGAAGGTAAAGAGATGGTCATCGAATACCTTCAATCCATTCGCAACACCTTTGAGGATCGGGAGTTGGCACTATTTGATGATGCCATCTTGATCTACCAACAAATGATTAGTCTCTTGCGAACGTTGAAAATCAATTTCCAATTTTCAACTAACCTCCTACAAACCCTCTCTGAATCTGAAACTGATTCGCCCAGTTTCAGCCAATCTATTTCCAGGAGATTTCGCCAAAGACGATTTCTCCAAAGCCTAAAAGCCTGCCAAAAACTAGTTCTAGCGATCTCTACTATAGAAACCAATGCCATTGACAAGTTTACGTCAATTGTTCGACTCAGTGAAAAGTTGAAGATCTAATAGACCTTCAGCTGTCGCACCTGACCTTTTTGCCTTTACATTCACCTGTTTGTAAGGGCAAAAGGTTTTCTCTTATTAAGATTCTCCCTTTCAAAAATCGGTGCTACTGATTAGGATCAGCCGGTGAAAAACTTTATTCGGATTATCAAATACGGACGGCCCTATCTTGGTTGGTTGATACTGGGATTTGGTCTAATTATGATCTTGGCCCAATCCCAACTGTTTATGCCATTGGTTCAACGGTTTGTGATTGATCAGATCCTCACCAACGCTCGGGAAGAACTAGTCTCTGTCCGTATACTCAATTTCGAAATAGAACGAACCCCTGTTGCCTGGTTAGGAATTATTCTGGGAACGATTATCGGGTTTTATACTTTAGTCGGTCTGCTATCTTACGCCCGGACCTACGTGATGACCTGGGTTAGCCAAAAGATCCTGTTTGATTTGCGCAAGGAAGCATTTAGCCACCTACAACGCATGTCGATGCGCTTCTACGATGTTCACGGGACAGGACAGATCTTATCCCGGGTAAGAGAGGACGTCAGTTCCCTCCGGTCTCTGGTCACCGACACCTCAATCGATATCCTGACCGACGCCATGATGCTGATTACCATGGTGACAGTTATGTTCAGATGGAACTGGAAACTGACCTTATTGTCACTGTTCATCTTGCCCTTGGTAGTTGGTAACTACTTTTTTTTCATTGGTCGGATGCGTCATATGTGGCGTGGCTTACGAAACAAACGGGCAGACCTTTCAACTGAAATGTACGAATCGGTGGCAGGGGCTAAAGTAATTAAGGCGTTTCACCGTGAACAGCACCAGGAACAAAAGATCTCTCACGGTATGCGCGATATGCTGGATGTCGAACTCGATTTAGCTAAGCAACGTACCACTATGGGTCGATTATCGGGATTTTTTCAATCTTTGGGCAGTGGTGTCGTACTCTGCTACGGTGGATACCTGGTCGTAATGGAAGAAATGTCAATTGGAACAATGGTGGCGTTCTATCAATTTTTAGGACGATTATATGGCCCAATGATGAAGTTGATTAACATTAACGCAACCATTCAAGAAGCCTTGATTTCAGCAGAACGCGTCTTTGGTTTGCTGGATTCAGAACCAACTGTGCCTGAAGCTCCGAATGCAACTGAAATGCCACCGATCCAAGGGCAGGTTGGGTTTAACAATGTTTCCTTTAGCTATGAACCGGAAAGTCCTGTCTTGCAGGAGGTTACATTTGAGGTTGCGCCCGATTCGATGATTGCACTGATTGGTCCGTCGGGATCGGGGAAAACTACCATTGCCAACCTGATCTCCCGCTTCTACGACCCAACAGAAGGTCAGATTACCATTGATGGTCATGATTTAGTATCGGTAACGATCAAATCTTTACGTGACCAGATGGGGGTTGTCTTACAGGATAACTATCTATTTCAAGGATCGGTGGCCGATAACATCCGCTTTGGCAAACTCGGTGCCACAGACGAAGAGGTGGTACAAGCCGCCGTTGCGGCTAATGCACATCAGTTCATCGTCGACGATCTCTCCGAGGGCTACCAAACCGAAGTCGGTGAAAGGGGCGCACGCTTATCCGGCGGGCAGAAGCAACGGATCTCCATTGCTCGTACTATCCTACGTAACCCCAGGATTCTGGTACTGGATGAGGCAACTTCTGCACTGGACACTGAATCTGAATCACAAATTCAGCAAGCACTCGGTCGGTTAATGAAAGGGAGAACCTCCTTTGTCATCGCTCACAGACTTTCCACCATTTTGGACGCTGACGCCATTATCACTATGGAAAATGGACGGCTGGTTGAAATGGGCACGCATGACGAATTACTCACCGCTAACGGATTATATGCGGACATGTACCATAAGCAGTTCAAAAAAGATTTAGACAAAGGGGATCAAGACTGAGAGATCAGATGTACGATATGAGGCATAGCAGGTAAATTCAACAATTAAGTTGGTCCTTCCAAACCTGGTCGTAGCACAAGCCTGTTGGTCTTGGTTTGCCTCTATAACTCCCCCTCCTAATATTGCTCACCGTTCTCTTTTTCTATTTTGGTATTCTGCCGTTTCTCTAACGGGTGCTGTCGGTCGGTCATCGGCAAATTAACCCTAGCGGCTGTAAAGTGCGATTCATAAGTTGCACTAACACATTCCAAGGAAACCAGTGCTTGTTTCCCGCTCAACTCAGGTTGCTGTCCTTCTCGAATCGCTGTCACTACATTCTGAATACTCCAGATGGTATGGCGGCTCGGCCACGCTTTTCCTTCAATTAAAAACAGTGCCTCATCGAACGGTACCAGTTCCCAATCAGGTGTCTGATTGGCAAAGGAGACGTCAAAAGGGCAGTACCAGATTTCGTCGATTCCCGTTTTAGCGTTAGGTTTAACCATCATTTGTCCTCGACTGCCGAGCAGGTGAGGCCCCATCATCCAACCGTGCCGCTCCGGACGACAATAGAGTTCAATTTCACCATAGGTGCCGTTTTTACCACCGACGTGTACTAACATTGTGTCACCAGTAACGGTGCCGTTGTCCCGCTGGTCAGTTTGGCAGAGTTGGCTACTGTGCATAATATCTTCGATAGTTGCGCTATGACCTTGATAGGAGATCTGGGCATGAACCCATTCGATACCGCCAAGGAAAAAATCGATTTCGTCGAAGTAATGAACCCCCATCTCCATCAGTTCAAAACCGGCCTCTCGTCCCTTTCCCACCTCGCGGATAGAGCGTAATTGACCAATTCTTCCGTCATCAACCCACTGTTTGACCTGTCGGAAAATCGGTGTGAACCGAAATTGATGGCTAACAGCTAAGTGAACGCCTGCTCGGGTGCAGGCCGAAAACATTCTGTCGGCCTGTACTAGATCTACAGCCAAAGGCTTTTCGGACAAAACGTTGATTCCACGCTTGGCTGCGGCCACCGCAATAGGCATGTGCAACGGGGCATGAGTGCAGATACTAACCAGATCTAGCCCCTCCTGATCCAGCATTTGCTGGTAATTGGTGTAGCGACCCTTGACCTCGAATTCATCAGCCCGTTTATGCAGAGCCGTCTCATTAATATCGCTGACGGCCACAATTTCGGTTTGGCTCAAATTTGCATATCCCGATAGGTGACTACCGCTGATTCCGCCACAACCTACAACGCCTACTCTCATAAGATCTCTCCTTCGAAAACCGTTAACCAGCCAGTGGATGTTGACGATTTTCCATCGGGAAACTAACACGGGCTCCGGTCAGTTGTGCCTGATACGCACCGACAATCATCTCCAGGGCGGCTACTGCGTCGCTGGCACTGGAGAGTGGTTTTCGATCCTGTTCAATCGCCGCAATTAAGTCGATAATGGCCAGATGATTACCATGATCCAGCGAGTTTTGGCTGGCCGACGTCGGCGGGCAAATGTCGATTATTTCCCATGGTTGAGACGGGTCACCAATTTTCCAGATCGGATTTGAACAGATCGCCACCTGATGAGATTGGCCCGCATTCAGTGAAATTATGCCCTGGCTACCGTAGATCTCCATCCCTCCTCGTCCAAATCGATCCTGGCGTGAATCATAGAAACCAGAAACCCCATTCTTGAAAGCAAAGTAGCTTTCAATACAATCACCAGCTACAGGTCCAACGGGTTCAGTTGGCGTCCGAACATGATCGACCCCAACCTCTTCTCCAGTCTGAGTAATATGGGCCGTCATCCAACCAACATCACCCACCAGAAAGCGCATCGTATTGAAAGTGTGTGTGCCAAGGGTTATCATATCTTCGCCACCACCACGTCCATCCTGCTTCCCATGTGCCCGAATCGACTCGACTTGGCCGATTTTTCCATCCTGCAAAAGTTGTTTCAGGGCATGGGTAGATGGGAAATAGACCCCCTGATGAGAAACTGCCACCTTCAACCCTTTTTGTGCCGCTGTTTCAACAATCAGGTCGCCGTCTGCTAGAGTTGCCGTCATCGGTTTCTCGCAATAAACGTGACAACCCGCTTCCAAGCAGGCCAATACCATCTCCACATGATCTGTTACCCATCGAGGGCAAACACTAACGATGTCCAGATCTTCCTTCTCTAACATCTCTCTGTAGTCGGTATAACTACGCTGGGCGTTGGTTTCCGTTGATGCTTTTTCTCGACCCTCCGGATTGGGATCCGAGACTGCTATAAACTCAACATTTTCCAGGTGACGATAGGCAAGATGAAGCCCATGACCATAATTGCCAGCGCCGGTGTGACCGATGGCCGCCGCTCGATAGTGTTTCTGTCTCATAACCAAACTCCTATATTTCCAGAAGAACCCTTATTGTCTTTATACAGTGTTGGGTTCAGTATTTTTTGATTTCAAAACATCATTGCCGCCCACTGATGGCGTCGTCAGATCATCTTATAACCGAACGACTTTTCCAGAATGGGCAGATTCGTGTAGCGCATCAATCAGACGCATGTTTCGAAGCGAGTCTTTCAAGGGTACTATTAGGTCATCTTGACTGTCTGCTTGACACAGGTTGAGCATCTCGGCTGCGTAGGGGTTAACGCCTTTTACCGCGATAGGTTCGCCGTTTAGTATAAACCGGTACTCTCCAACGTTATTGCTCCAAGCCGGTTCAACTTTGATAGACCCTTTGGTACCCACAATTTCGTAGGATTCTCGCCAGATCATACCGAATCCGGTGTCTATCTGTGCCACCACATTTTCGCTATAGCGGATAGTAGCGTACATGGTCTCCCAAACATTAATGCCGTGAGCGTATTTCCCGGTTCCAAAAACAGAAACCGGTGATATATCGGTCAAGTAGCCGATCAAATCCACACAGTAGCAACCAAGATCCATTATCGTACCACCACCTAAATCGCCTCGCAAGCGCCAGTTGGTATAGTCGGTCAAGCCTGTCGTGAAAACGGCATTGACCGACCGCAGGTCTCCAATTTCGCCGGCTGATATTTTTTGCTTAACCGTTTGTGTTACCGGATGATGGCGGTACATGAAGGCTTCCGTTAATAGCGTCTGGCTATTGTCAGTGATCTGAATCATCTGCTTAATCTGCTTGGCGTTGACCGCCAGTGGCTTTTCACAGAGTACTTTTTTAACCCTACCGCGAACCGCTTCCAGCAAATTCTTGAGGTGGGACGAAGGCCAGGTAGCGATCACCAATACGTCCGGCGTGTGATTCTCCAGCATGGCCCGGAGATCGAGATAACTATCTGCAACTTGGTATTGTTCGACGAAGGTTTTCAGTGACTCAACATTGGTATCACAGGCTGCAACTAACTCAATCTGCTCTATATCCTGCCAAGCATCGGCATGTACTCTAGAGATTCCACCACAACCAACGATGGCCACTTGAACTGAACTTACGGGTTTCATTTAGCTTAGTGTAGATTCATGAAAGTTTGTAGACAATGGCCAGCGCCTGGTATTTCAGCTAATTTTGCGCTAACAATAGGCGTGCCAGCAACAGGTGTAAAATGACTTAGAAGGAACTATCTTTTCAGTGTGTTATCCGTTGCAACGTTTCCTGACAGGTAAAAATCACCAACTTACCAGAGCAAAAAAATAAAAAAATATTAAGCCTTGGTATAAATCACAAGGATACCGGCAGTTCGACGAGCCCCATTCCATGAACCAAAATGTGCAATTTACAATATGCGATTACAGAAGATGCGGTAACATCAGCATAGATGATCTATCCCATGAATGTCAATGTTGTTATCTGAACTCTCGCCTGAGCACATCAAATAGTGGGTTATTGCCTCTCGGCTTTTCTGGTTGCTCTCCCGCCTCAATCGCCTGCCAGTATTTCCAGCCCAACCTACCGGTTCAGGTATCTTCCCGATAAGCGTAGAAGGTCCAGTACCACTGCTGCTTGTTAAAAATCTGAACCAGGTCTGCCAGATAGGACTGGGCTCCAGCCACTTCCCGGTTACACCCGAATTCACCGACTAAGATCCGATTGGTCAGGATATTGTAACGCTTACTCCAGTCTAGCACCGGTCTCATCATCTGCTGAGGATGGGCTGGCGTCCATTTTTCGGCCACTCCCGACCATCCAGTCGGCATCTGATCGGGATAAGCAGACCGTCCATTGTTGACCTGTTTGGTAGTGTAGTTCCAAGGCTTATAAAAATGGAATGAATAGAGTATCGTATCGTCAGCCACCGGTTCCAAGAGTCTGAACCCGTCGGCTGAGATGATCCTGCGGCCGCCAATCCTGAACGGATGGTAGAAAAAACGGAGTCTCCACGGTCGGCCTTGATGAAATCAATACTCATAGGGCTGATAGGTATGAATAGCGTGTATGAATAAGTAGTGTCTCAGAATAGAATAAAACTCATGGTAATATATTTTAAGATGATAATTGATCCCCTATTTACCACTAATTGATGCTGGACCTTCAGTCCGACAGGCTGCGAGGCTAGAATCTTTGCCAAGAAGTTCAAACATGACCAAGACACGTATCACAGACCTATTCAGCCGCTCGTGCGAAAATCGGCGATAGCTTCCCGGAGCTGGTGCCGGGCGTTATTGACACCCGTGGGGTTGGTGTGCAGGTAGTAGGGGATGAAGACCACAGCCTGGGACAGGGCGTGACCGCGACCTCTAGCCCAGGTCGCATCATCGATGTCGAGTTCTTGGCGAAACAGGTTCCGACTCTGGCCAGAGAACAGGCTCCAGGCGATCATCAGATCGCAGGTCGGGTCACCCACGCCCATCCCTCCAAAGTCGATAACGGCGCTTAAGCGGTCCCCTTCAAACAACAGATTCCCAGGTAGCAAGTCGCCGTGGAACCAGACAGACGATAGCTTTCTCTCAGGGGCTTGAAGAGCGGCTTCCCATACCGCCGTTGCGGCATCAGTATCAATCATACCGTGTAGACGTGCAATCGCTTGGTGGGTGCGTTCATCACGGCTGGCCAGGGGTCGCCCCCGCGAGTTGCTACCAATAGCCGGTGAAGCCTTCGTGGTATCGATCTGTTGCAGGGCTGTTATGAATCGTGCCAGGTTAATGGCCGCCTGGTGTGGATCGGCGATGCCGTCCATCGTTGCGTTTTCGCCTGCGAGCCACTCATAAACCGACCAATGCCACGGATATCCTGCGCCGGGGCTCCCCTTGGCCAAAGGGACCGGGATAGCCAGAGGCAGCAAAGGGGCCAGTCGCGGTAGCCAGTAGTATTCCTTGTGGACATTATCCACAGCCCAGTCGATGCGTGGAAGCCGCACCACCATGTCGTCGCCGAGTCGATAGAGCGCGTTATCTGTGCCAGCAGACGCAACAGGGATGACCGGAAGTTGTGCCCACTGAGGAAACTGTGTTGTCAGCAGGCGTCCGACGAGGGAGGCATCGGTCTCCACTTCGTTGTCGTGCATCTTGAGCATACCTACTCTCCGTTGCCAGATAACTTTATGCTGCGACTCACCAATACCAGGATTCATAATAGTGCCCTTTTTAGGAAGGAGCACCCACATCGACGTGCAATCCTGCCGCTAGGCTAGCTTGGGTAGCCAACCGGACATTTTCGATATCCACCAGTTCCGGCCGGTCGGTCTCCAGATGATAGTTGGGATCGGCATACGGATAGGAGCCCACATTCATCACCGCCATGGGGAAACCGGCATTGATAAAAGAGCCGTCGTCGTCCCCAGGTTGTTGGCGCATGAATTTTGTCTGCAGTAGTCCAATGTCATAGATATTGTTGACTTCGGCCATCAAATCGGCAAAGGGTTCTCCGGCCGGGTCGGTATACAGAGTGACGTTGGTTTTTTGTCCCGCTTCCACCGCCTCCTGAGACTTTCCACCCAAAGAGTCGAGATTGAAAATGGCTATCAGGTTATCGCCTCTGGCCTTAGCGTTTTGTGCTGCGGCGACACTGGTCCAGGGAGTGTGCTCTTCGTTACAAAACAGAAACCAGATCGATCTGTGGCAATCATAATCCGCCACCAACCGACCGATCTCCATAGTGGCTACCGTTCCGGCCCCATTGTCGTAAGCCCCCGGTGAGTCCACCCAGCTTTGAGAGTCTTTGTGGGAGAGAAAGAGAATAATCTCTTCCGGATGTGTCAGTCCACGCTTTTTGGCGTACAGGTTATAGGCCGTAAAGTCAGGCGCGTTTTCAACCGGAGCTGCGTACTGATGCGCTTTGGGTTTAGTGGTGTCGCAGCCAAAGGGCTGTACCGCCACCACCTCTTTTTCAACCGCGTAGCCCGACAGTTCCAACTGTTGGCTGATGAAATCATCGGCTTCGTACAACGTATTTTGCGATTCTCCCTGCCTGGTGTGGTTGAGCTTACGAAAAGGCAGCGGATGATTGGACAGGTGAAACAGGTTTCGTCGCAATCGATCAGCGTCTACTTGCGCGATCAGGCGCTCGACGATGGCTTGCAGATCTGAATGTAGATGCATAAGGTTAACTCCCGGAAATTTCTTTTCTAGTTTATTGCCGATTCAGTGGCAATTCCAGTAGGGCATTCGGCTATGAGAAACTGCACTGCCTATGGTGCCTATAGATTATGGAGCCTCGATCAGGGCCGTCTGGATTTTGATTCGGACAAAACATTTTATCTATCTAAAATTAAGATGTAATGTTGAAAATTCTATCCGGCGACCCCGTGATATACCACCAGGAGAGATCGATGTACCGTCAACACCAAACAGAAAAAGATATCTCAATTAGCGAGCCAGTGCTCCCATTGGATCCCAAGGTTGTAAAGAAATAGGATCACTTGTCTCAAATACTGCAATTAAATCATCTGGCAAGAATGATTTATGGACTACAATTTCATAATTATACTCATCAAACCAGTTGTCTGTCATGATATGGTAACCTTTATTACCAGCCTTATCTCCCCAGCTATTTTCCACGCGCCATTTTATTGGTTCACCCTTCAAATCCAGATCAACGCCGGTAAAAAGCATGGCGTGGGTCATTCGGCTGTCACCATATTCTAGACGAGAGGCTTTATTCAGCCCAAACTCTGTTCCATAGAACATGTCAAAATCAAAAAGATCTATATCCATGACACCCAGATCCTGATGAAAATGCTTGCCCACATCACAGCCAAACCAAACCGGATCATCGTTTTTTATTGCTTTGATCGCAGACTTTTTCATGACGTCACTTTCAACGTTCAGATAACGAATCGGTAATCCTTCCATGACATTCCCTAAAAATTCGATGGTATAAACTTTATTGTATTTCTTATCAGACATTGGACAGTTGATCAGGCATACATAATCATTCAGATCCAGTTCCACATGATCTCTGTAAAATGAGGTCGGGGTCAGGTTTTCAAAACGATGAAAATTGTTATCCTTATCACGGACCTGCCAGTCAAAGGAATCTGGTGGTGTACCAAGATGAATCACCAGGAGGCGGAAAATAACCTCCAGCATTTCAATTTTCATTGTCTGCAGTTCATCATTGCCCACACCACGTTGTTTGAAATCACGAAGTTTTTTCGCGTTTTCCCGAAGTTTGCGGGTGATCATACGATTCATTCGCCCGGACTTGCTGGATTGAAACGATTCCGGCATTTCCGATTGAGGAACCACACCATATTTATTTATCAGATTCACCCACATGTCCCACTGACCACCATCTTGGATCGGGTCCGCAAGCAGATGCATCAACAGGCGGCTGTTCCATTCCTCATCAACTGTTTTTAATATGGATTCCAGAAAATAGTTAGCTTTTTCCAACTTATCCCAGAACATGAAATAACTCTGGGAAAACTGAAATTCTTTCAGGTTGTGTTTTCTCCCTAGGTAAATGCGAAACAGGTTTAGCCCAGCAAAACCCCAGCACCTTCCACTGGATCTCTGATTCGTAACCGGCATTTCACCGGTGACAACATCCGAAAATGCGTGATCAATTCTCCGAAAATGCTCCCAATCCATAGCCAGCTCTGTTACTTCATTTCTCGTTGCCGCGTTTCTGGCCATCTTCACGGTATTATCTTGATTGATCTTACTCTTAAAAGACTGGATGTCCTCCAGTGTTATTGCAGTTGACATTGCTGCTCCTTTATCTGTCTATCCTAATTCAATGGAAGGGATGAGGTCGTTGGCTTACCGACTTCCCATAACCGTTTTTAATCATTGTTAATCAGGGTTGCTTTTGGCTACTAACGGTTGTTCGCTTATAATGGTTTGAACTAGTGACGATTGCGGGTGATAATTATAGCCCAAAATCGTAGCCTCAGGAAAATTGAAATGATTGCTTTAGTCCCAGAGGGCAATTTGATGTGGCCTACCCGACCCTCGTGGACCTTTTTATGGCTCCATGGCGATCTTTAAAAATGCCCGTAAAGATGTCTGTAAAAATGCTCATAAAAACGTCCCGCCCTGAAAATTTTCAATTCTAAATATCAGGATGACGATTCCGACCAGTGTCACCAGCGAGATCGACAGACCAAGATAGAACGATGTCGGGCGATAGGACAGCCGGATACGGTCAACACCAACCGCCTCCAACCGTAGCCCCAGCAGGCCGTCGGCATCGTATAACTCACCCGCATTGGTTCGCCAGCCTCGATGATAATTTTGGTTGACGATGATGGTGGCCGGCCTGACGGATGGCGCTTGAATCCGGATTGAGTTAGGATGGATCTCGGCGCTCAAATCCAGAGTTGGATCTTCGGCTAAATAAACCTCTCCCCGGTAGTTTGGATTTGGGCCCAGGTTCCCTGACAAATCGATAAAGTATTTCGGTTGCGCCTTCTCTGCGATCGGAATCCCCGTATACCAGTCGATGGTACCGATGTTGCGGATCAGGCAGAAGTAGGTGATGGCTTCCAACGGTTCCTTCCGGTTTCGTGCTAGCCCGCTGCCTTGAAGTTGATAGTATTCGGTAGGGCTAAAATCAGGCGGTTGAAAGACGAAGGTCTTAGCCTGCACCTGATAGTTCTGCGGGATCAGAAACAGGAGCAGGAACGAAATCAGAACCAGACTCAATAGGTTCTCCAACCAACGCCACTTGAGCCGGGTCAAGAGCCAGAAGAATTGACCTGATCCTGCTGCCACGACAAAGGCTAGATGATAACTGAAATATTTATAAGGTCGATAAAGGGAGCTGAAAACAGGGAGGTTCCACAGCAATTTGAGCAGGTCGAAGGGGGCGTGATGGGCTAAAATCAACCAACTGAATATAAGCAGTAGGATCAGCCACGGGACCGCACGTCGCCAGAAGCAGATCACCGACAAACCAAAGAGAGAGACAGGCAAGGCTCCAGCCGTCACCAATCCAACCCGGCCTTTCCAGGCAATCATCTCCTGCCACAGCTGTTCCCACGGATAAGCAAAAATCCCACTGGGCGCATACGCTCGGGTGCCGTAATAGAGATCCAGGTTCATCAATCCGCCTTTGGATTGGATTAGCGCCAGAGCCGGTAGGTAACGCACCGCCCCCAGCAAAAAGGTCAGAATAACGACGCCGATCAGTGTCGCTAACGGTCGCCAGTCCTGGCCGGCTTCTACCGATTCAAAAATATTGAAGATCGGTATCCAGTGCAACAGACAGACCAGACTCAGGAAGAAGATCACCATTAGTGCGTTATGTTTGCCGTCCGAAAGCATGGTATACAGTACCAGGGGAAAGATGAGAAGTAGCGTGGTCTGACGACGGGAGATGACCAGTATCAGGCAAAGGGGCAGAAACATGGCATAGGCTTCGTTGGGATTGCCGTCCAGAATCCGCAACGGCAAGAATAGGCTTAGCCCAAAGGCCAGTCCCGAAAAGAGCGCTCCCCAACGGGTGTAGCCGAAGACATTTCGGGTCAGCGCATACATCCCCAAACCACCGACCTGAAGTGCTAGAAAGACGATCACCTTCAGTCCATAGACTGCACCAAAGGTCAGGGTCAGCAGAATTAGGGGGTTGAGGGTAGGATCTTCGGGATCCCCGATGGTCGGGAACCCACCGCCAAACCAGTGGGAGCGGAGCGGATATTGGTGGTGTTCGGCCAGGCTTTTTCGAACCGCCTCATGTCGTGCCGAATACTGATAAAAGTCGTTGTTGAAATTATGTAGGTCGCCGGAAGTCAAGGCCGGAAAAGAGACAACCGTGATGGCAACAAGGATAACCAGATAAGCTAGACTATCCCAACTTCGGATAGGCCACCAACGTGTCAAAAATGGAGCCATGTCGAGAATCTTCAATTAGCCGAGGACCCTTGGCCCCAACCCTTCGACATATCGCGACCAGCACTCGAAGGGGCTTCCACTCATACATCGGTTCCTGGATTGAAGATGGAAATCCGGGATAATAACCTTAGTAAATAGTATAAATAGTAGCCATTCCTTCCTTCAGCATCAGGCTACCAGCATTCCTACCAGGAATTTCTACAGACCCAGTTCAACGGAATTACAGGTCAAGACGACCAGTAAAAGTACAAAAGTAATAGACCAATCCCTTGCATGATATTTTCTCTATCTTAGACCGACGTAAATTTTATGTCGCGTTCATTTTTCAGCTCGACAATTCACAGCTAGACCTTACCTGAAATCGGGAACGGCGACCGGCGTCCCACCGTTGGCGATCGATTCTTCTGATACTAACCCTGGAACGGTGAAATCCAGGGCACGGTAGACGTTTAGGGGAGGTGGTGTGCCGTTAAGGAGGGCGTCGATAAAGTCTCTCAATTCGAAGTATTCACCCGTGACGCCGGCGGCCTGGGCCTCGGCTGAAGGATTGGTCCATCGATCGGGTAGAAATTCACTTTCAAAGTTGGAAAACGGTTGCCACGCTTCGCCTTCAATCGAGATCTTGGGTTGGTCACCGAATCCTCGTGTTCCCTCGTAACAGGCTTTGGTGCCTTGAAGACTAAAGTAGCTGTTGGCTGGGCGAGTAGAGAGCATATCGATCCGGATCTTGATTAAGCAGTCACTCTCGGTTTTGCACAGCATCAGCACGGTATCTTCCATGGCGTGTTCAGGGTCGGTGTGTATGCCGGTACCCAAAGAGCAGACGCTCTTCACCCGTTCACCGAACCAGTCTAGCACCGGTCCCAGGCTATGGGTGGCATAGTTGCAGCGGTTGACGCCCACCTGCCAGTAATACCGCCAGGTTGGATTTCCCTGTCCATCGTGGTGAAGAGATTTGATGTCGTGGACATACTCACCTTCACCGAAGTAGATGTCGCCAAAAACGCCCTGCTGGACCATATTACGAATCAGTATATTCGACTTTTGGTAGCAGAGATTTTCGGCCATCATATATTGGGCCGAACTGCTTTCGACCGCCTGCACTAATTCAGTACACTGATCCAGCGAAACCGCGGCCGTAACCTCGCTAATCACATGCTTACCCGCTTGCAGGGCCTGAACCGACTGGGGAACATGCAGGTTCTCCGGCGTAGCCAAGACCACGATATCGACCTGATCCAGCAGGTCGTCGTAGTTGGTGAATCGTTGTTTGATCTGATACTGATCGCCAATCTGATCCAGCGCGGACTGATCCAGATCGCAGATGGCGGTTACCTCTGTTTCTGCCATAGCGGCAAAGGGGCTAAAATAGGATCGACCTCGACCCGCGCCGACAATCCCGATCCGAAATTTTTCACTCATCTTCGTTTCTCCTATTCCATTTTGGTAACTTTGACCGGTTGACCGGTTCTAGCCGACTCGACGCCCGCTACCAGCGCAGCAACGGTTTTTGCGCCCTCAATAACGTCAATCTGCGGTTTTGTCCCGTTGAGAACACAGCTCAGAAAGTGATCCACTACCGCCTCGATAGCATCACCTTCGCTTGTCACCTCGATCGGTTCCGGTTCTCCCTGACGATAGATCCGGTCTCTCCAAATGGTGCCTTCGGTACCGTAAATGGAGAGAAGTCCCTCTCCCATGCCGTGGCCGCGACAGCCACTGCTAGCCAGAACCTTTCCCAGACATCCGTTCTCAAACTGAAAGGTGAAAATGTAACAGTCGTCCAGAGGGAAGTCTGGCAAGGTATCACCATTAGCGTAGGCGTGTACCTCCACGATTTCCGAATCGACCGTCCAGCGCAGAAGATCTAAGGGGTGGCATCCACCACCGATCAGAATATTCTGCGGATTTTTGGGATCCGACCGCCAGGTCATCGGGGTATAGTAAGAGCGCATATCGTGGATGTAGCTGCCCTCGACGAAAAATGCGCGCCCGATTTGCCCCTGATCGTAGATCTGCTTGATCCGCTGATAGATCGGTTGAAAACGCATGAATTGGCTGGCCATGAAGGTTAACCCCGTCTGCTTAACCTTCTGGACCAACGCGTGACAATCCTCCAGATTATCGGTTAGCGGTTTTTCACACAGGACATGCTTGCCGGCCTCCAAAGCGGCCAAGGCGTGTTCGGCATGCAGATGGTCGGGGCTACAGACCATGGCAATATCAATCTGATCGTCAGCCAGCAGTTGACTGATGTCGGCATACTGCTGATAGGCTTTATCGGCAGATGAGACTTTGGCTTCGGTACCGTCAGGTGTGTTGTCAGTTTGGCAAAAGCCCATCATCTCGATTTGTAGGTGTTGACAAAACCCTTGAATATATCCATTTAAATGGACATCATCGCCAATGAAACCGACGCTTAAACGCTTCTTCATGCTTGTTCTCCTTTAATTTAGCACGGTAAAAGACTTTACCAAGTGGTCGAAAATTGTGTTAAAGACCTCAAAGTACGGTTCCAACCGGGCTAAACCATACACCTTAACTCAAGCTCAAGTCAAATCCAAGATACGGACAACCTGTTAGCTAAACTTGTTAGCGAAGCGACATCCTCAACTCGATAGCCAAACTAAGCCCATCGGCCTGAGATGGAAGCCATCTCATAGCTCAGCCTGGTGTCGATTCACCTCTCCTCAACTGGACACCAAAAGTACATGCACTAAGAACGCAAATACATTAAGCATCGAGGTTTTTGCTGGTCGCTTTACGATAGCCGATAACAGAGAGGCTATTATCAGCATCTATTTCAACAACTGCATAGGCGTTATTTTCTTCGCCCTCTCCCACCACCACTGCTTGAAGTGTATAGTAGTGGATACCATTAATACGGTTATACTGTCCCGCGTGTTGGTGACCATGAAAGACGGCCCGGACCTTTCCTGAGGCCTCCAGTAGGCCTCTGACTTCCGGCGCATTATTGATGTAGTGGGTGCCTACGCCATCCAACAGTTGGTGCACAAAAACGATAGTCGGAAACGAACTGGCATTCAACTGTTGTTTTAGCCAACCGAGTTGGTTAGCCGGAATATTGGCCTCGGTCCAGTCAAAGTTGCCGTGGTCGTAGGCCTCACCGTCAGAGCGAAAGTTGGCATCTAAGACGATAAACTGAAACCCGGCCAAACTAAAGTTGTAAAACGTTGCCTCTGGTGAAATGCCGGTATTGGTGGTCTCAGATAGAAACTGAGACTTGGAGATACTGTCCAGATCGTGGTTACCCAGTACATGATAGGTTCGTTCAACACCGCTGCGGAAGACGTTTTCGATAGAGCGCAAATAAGAGAGCGTCAAGGTCTCATTTGGCGGACTGTCTTCATCCTTGAAGTCACCCAGTTCTATTAAAAAGTCGACCTGCTGTCGCTTCATGAAATCGACACACTCTTTGACTTTGGCCAGAGATTGACGATAGTAACGGCTTCCTTTGCTATCAACGTCGGCATAATGCGGATCCGTTACCATACCAAAACGTAATTTAGGGGTTGTTGTGGCAGCATAAGTAGATGTTGAGATCACGGCGGCTCCAACGGTGGCTGACGATTTAAAAAAGTCTCTTCGGTTGATTATCCATTCTATGTTTTGTGAATCCATATCTTACATATTACCAGTTGAAAAATTACCAAACCCAGGACAGTGGTTGTGTGTCTAACCCCACCCCAACCCGCCCCTTACTAAGGGGAGGGAGCACGGGCGATATGTCGGGGAGAGAAAATCCAGTTTCGCCATGGTCAAATATCATAGACCTACACTAATCCTATACCGTAGGAGCCAAGCAAACTTCGTCCCATTGGTTTTACCAGCAACTGGCTGTTGGTCATCGACCCACCTTTGATGATCGACTCCTCTGCTTTGCCCAAGTGGGCCAAATTATCAATATCTTATTGGGCCAAGCAGCCAACTTCTTCTCAATCATCATCTTAGCGCTACAACAATCGTTTTTGTCACTCGAACATCCTCTCATCTGCTTGGTCCTTACAAACATATATACCATGTTTCCCTGCACCAAATATATAGGTCTCAAAACCAACATTATTGGCAGTACTTCATGGACGTTCCGTCTACTCCTAACTCCCTCCCTTTACCAAGGGGAGGGCCGGGGTGAGGTTCTGCCTGCGGTAAGCCCCTCAATCAAAACCGCATCGCCAACCGAATGTTTGGTGATTGCGGGTTGGGCTTAGCGACAACCTCGAAACGGGGTGTGGGTGTCACCTGCTGGACAATGGAAGGTGACTTGAGCCTAGTCAAATAGGTATGGGCCAAATTTACACCCCAAACCACCGCAACCCTGATGGCAAATGACCTCTCTGTAGATTGGGCCTTCTTGACCTGATTATAAAGGACTTTGGCTTCATCAAATCGTGGCTCATCAAATTCATCTGGAGTAAAGGCCTCTCTGTAAGTGCCAACAAGCGTATCGTAGTCAGCGATTGCTTTAGTCGCCTCCCGATGCGCATTTCGAAACCTCCAGACGGAGCCGGCCGCCGTTACCATAAAGACTGATCCCCAACCGCCCCGACCACCGTGGAATTGCCCCCAACCCGGCACCAGCGAAGAGCTCCAGAGCATACCCATCCGACGTTTTATCCTGTAACCGGGTCTGAGTCGCAGGTCGAAAGAGAGATCTGTTTCGCCGTTGGGAGGAAGGGAAACGGCCTCCATTGGTTGGGTATATGCCGGTCCGCCACTCAATTGGATCGCATGCTCACCCGGTGGTAAATTAAGGGTGGAAGGCGTGGTGCCCATCCGCTGCTCGTTTACCATTACAGTTGCGCCGGAGGGAGACGAAGTCACACGCAGACTCGGTGGTGTTGGCAGGTCGAACCACACACTTTGATCACCCGGCGAAACCTCCACCGTTTTGGTTTCTGACGGTTGGTAATCGCCGTAATCGAGGCTAAAGCGTTTGCTCACTTTCACCTCATGTCTGCCTAAAGGGAGTTGGCTTTGGTCGAATGGGGTCGTGCCGACCCTCTGGCCGTCGATGAAAACGTCGGCCCGGGAAGGATTAGAACTGATAGATAGGCGTAGGGTGGGATAGACGAACTGCTTACTATTTTGCGCATAGACCTTGATCACGATGGCCAAGGTCTTGACCCCATTTCGGCTTTGCAAATTCAGGCGGGCGTGCAAACGGATCTCGACCGTCCCATTCTGCACCGAACTTTTCAGCTTCTTGGCTTGATCGACCGGCACAGCGAAATCCCACGAAGAGTCGCGCAACGGAGTATCCTGTTTCGTACTGATTGTGGCGTTGGGAAAGGTCTCCTCTTCAGCATCGTAGGCGCCCAGATCGAGATCGAGTTCCCCTTCATTAAAGACAGGATCGGCCTCGGTCAGCGGTTGCAGCGCCTGCTGGTAGGCCTCCTTTCTGGTCCGTACTTCGGCCTCCAGTTTGGAGCTAATCTGACGGACCTCGCGGTTATATCGGTTGGTGGCATCTCTCCCCCGCTGTTTGTCGCGATCGACACGTGCTTGATAGGCGACTTGCTTTTCGAACTCCCCCTTTCCAGGCGTGCGGATCCGTTGCGGTTTTGGGATGGCTGCGATCTGTTCCTCGATCTCGCTTTCGACTTGCGGACGAACAGCATCAATCTGCAATCGGATCTGCTCCGCTTTATCCAAGGCTTCGCCCAATGACATCGAAGCGGCGCGTTCGGCCTCCCGTTTTCGGCGTTCGGCTTCGATCTGCCGCTGGAGACGTTCTTTCCTGGCCTGTTCCTGGCGTGCTTGTTGCCGCACCTCCTGATCACGAATAGCTTGTAGTTCGCGTTGACGTGCCTCTTGCTGGCGTTGTTTCTTGGCTTGCTGCTCACGCATCTCCTCTGCCTCCTGGTCAGCTTTGGCCTGGCGCAGTCTATTCTCTAGCTCTGCTTGGCGGCGTTTGGTTTCGGCAATTTCAGTAGCATCCTGGCTTCGTTCCGCCCGATCGCGATCTTGTTGGATTTGTTGGAGTTGCGTTGCCAGGGACTCGGTTTCAGCGCTCAATCGAGACAGACGTTCCCCTTCACGGTTGGAGGTCAAAATAATCTGGCCCGAGACGTTGGCTCTCATGCGCGGATTCTGTTTTTTGCCGTTTTGAAACGCCCAGGTTTGAACCGATTTCGAGGTGTAGTTCGACGCTTCCGATGCGGAGACTACACCGTCCCCCGTTGTCGTCGGCGCGGCCACGCAGACCGTCGATCAGATATTTGGTGAAAATGCCGTGCCGCGATTTCGGATCCTCGTAAGCCACCTCATTGAGTCTGCACGACGACAGCATCACCCGCCCTTCTGCTTGCTGATCGATGAAATTGGCCAGATCATTCCCCATTTCGCCGCTACCCGACTTGTCTTTCCGCGCTCCACTGTGGCAGGCGTCGAAAAACATGACCTAAATTTTGGCTTGAGTTCGATTCATGGTCCGATCGAAACGCGATCTAGCCACGGCGGTGTCTGCCACGATATTGCGTCGTGTGTCGCGAGTGAGAAAGTAACTTTCGTCCTCCTCCTCAATCCCGTGTCCGGAAAATAAAATGAAAATCGTGTCCTTTTGGTCTGCATTTTCCTCCAGCGATTTGAGGGCGACCAGAATGTCTTCCCGGTTCGGTTTTATCTCCGTGTCGTCGGTAATTAGACGGACGTTGCCTGTTTTAAATCCGCCGAAATTTTCGTCGATCAGCAGCTCATACAGTTTTTTAGCATCGTTGACGGCGAAGCGGAGATCGGTAATACCGTCGTCGTTGTAGTCGTTGATGCCGATGATGACGGCCCATTTGACACCGCCTGACTGGGTGGTGTAGCGATCCTTGACCTTGAAACCTTTATTGTCCTGGGCTAGTGTTAATCCGCTACAGATGGCGAAGATCGACACCGCCATGACAACGCTTTCCCAGTGCTGCATGGTCGTCATCTCCATTTCTATCATCTCTATTCGTCATTTTGAACTGAGTGTATCCCAATTCCGCTACTTTTGCAACAGTCCAGACCAAAAAGCCATTAAGAATTACGCCTATAAGCCTATCTTATAAAACAGTAGTCTGGCAGGAGCAGAAAACGAAAGCTGCCAACTTCTGGTCTGAGGCGAGTTTAGCTGCTAAACAGGGTAATTTTACTCACGCTAACCGGTATGTCTGCCCCTGTTCTGCGGGGAATTCAACTGTTTGGCGGTCGATTTGGGTAGCCGTTACTTCCCGGCCATCAATCGCCTGCACGGTTAGGCTACGGTCAGCGCGAACCCGACAGACGTCGGTATAGCTAACGTGGATCTTGGCCTCTTCGATTGTCTGGTCAGACCAGATCATATCGACCTCAAAACCGCCTCTGGCACGAAGACCGGAAATTTCACCCTTCGGCCAGGCTGAAGGTAGCGCTGGCAGCAGATGAATGAGCCCGGCATGACTCTGCAGCAACATCTCCGCTATGCCTGCTGTTCCTCCAAAGTTACCGTCGATTTGAAATGGCGGATGGGTATCAAACAGGTTGGGCAGGGTACAACGGGTCAATAGATCTGTCAGGTGCCGATGCGCTGTTTCACCGTTTTCCAAACGGGCAAAGAAACTGACTAACCAGGCCCGACTCCAACCGGTATGCCCTCCACCGTGCGACAGTCGATAATCCAGCGATTTTTTGACCGCTTCGGCTAACTCTGGTGTGCCGCTAAGCGTAATCTGCCGTCCCGGATGCAGCCCGTACAGGTGCGACATATGGCGATGTCCCGGCTCCGGCTCGTCGTAGTCTTCGATCCACTCTTGCAAACGACCTGTCTCTGCGCTGATTTGCAGAGGGGCTAGATCGGCCAGTGCGCTTGCAACACGCAGTCGAAAGTCACCTTCAAAATCGGGCTCCTCCCGGCGGATCTCATCGATAGCGGCTAAACAGTTGGTGAAGAGATCGTGGGCAATTTGTAGACCCATCGTTGAGCCGTAGGTAAACATGGAGATGGTACCGTCTGCCTTTTTGAACCGATTTTCTGGAGAGTGGGAGGGATTGGTAACCAGTTTCCCTGACACCGGAGTCTGTTCGGGCGCCCGCACCAAAAAGTCGAGCATAAACTGGCTACCACCTTTAATTAACGGATAGGCGACCTCTCTCAAAAATTGGCGATCTCGACCGAAAGCGTAGTGCTCCCAGGGATGCCGGCAGAGCCATGGCCCCCCTACCGGCCAAATGCCCCAGATGCCGTCGGCGGGAACGGTAAAGCCCCAAGTATCAGATAAATGATGCACTGTCCAGCCACCTGCGCCGTAGTGAATGCGGGCTGTTCGACTACCCTCCGGAACCAAGCTCTCCATATAATCGAACAGGGGAAGGTGACACTCAGCTAGGTTACAGACTTCGGCCAACCAATAATTCATCTGCAGATTGATATTAGTGTGGAAATCACTGTTCCAAGGGGCGTTCAGATACTCGTTCCAGACACCTTGCAGGTTGGCCGGCAATCCGCCCGGACGAGAACTGCCCATTAACAGATAGCGGCCAAACTGGAAATAAAGAGCGAAAAGCTGATGATCAACGCCTCCGTTTTGTAACGCCTCTAACCGCTCATCTGTCGGTAGATCTGAAGCCTCACCCAACTGGAGTTGGACACGGCGAAACAGTTTCCGGTGGTCGGCGATGTGGCGCTGACGAAGATCTGCTTCACGTTCGCTGATGAGCCGGGAGAGCGCGTCGGAACAGATTTGGCGTGGGTCAGCAGAGGTGTCGTCCTGATTAACGTAGCTGGTGGCCGCAGAAAAAATGAGCGTGGTCTCTTTCGCCTGTTGGATTCTCAACTGTCCAGCCGTGGTTTGTGGTTGACCATCGGTAGACAGTATCTGGAGATGACCTTCAAAGCGAAGCCCTTCAACACCAATTTGCCCGACTAGCGCAACTGTGTCGGAGGCTAGTACCGCACAGTCGGCACTCTGCTCTCGAGTCAGTTCAACGGTGAACGTGGTCGGGGCTGTGGTGGTAACTCGAATTACAATCACTTGATTCGGAGCCGAAGCAAACACGTCTCGTTGGTAGGTCACACCGTCTATCTGATAGGTCGTTGTGGCTACACCCGTATCCAGATCCAGTTCCCGCCGATAAGCGCTCGCCTTATCCGCTGACTCGATATCGTCGAAGATCAAGTTCAAATCGCCAAGTGTCTGGTAGGAGTCGATACGGCAGGGAAGCCCCATCATGGTTTCGGCTGCCAATTCGGCGGCGGCTTCATTCTGACCATCGAACAGAAGTTGCCGCACTGTGGACAAGGCGTCCAGTGCTTGCGGATTATTACGGTCGGTCTTTTTGCCATCCCAAACGGTCTCTTCGTTGATCTGAATCCGCTCTTGCTCAATTCCTCCAAAAACCATTGCGCCCAGTCTGCCATTGCCGACGGGGAGTGCTTCGACCCATTCATTTGCGGGTTGTCGATACCAGAGCGTTAAATCAGTCTGCTGTTCCATCTGCTTGTTACCTCATGTGGTTGTATGTTGTCAGTCGTTTTGTTACATGTTGACGAAGTATTAGTGTTTATCTCGCCTTATTATGATCTAACAATCTAAATCACGCAAGTTTTACCGCTTCAGCTATCTCTTATCGTATCTAGGGATAAGGGTAACGATCGCCATAAGCCGCTTGCCAGATCTCTTTAGATCTTGTTACAATTAGTTCGACCCTCCTCTATTAAAATGCGCGTGTTAAAATCAAGGGACAAGTAGAACTGACATGGGTGGTTTCCGTGAGCATTACATTGGTGGACTCGTCGTCTATACGACTTTTTTTGTCGTGTCGATGGGGGCTTCGTTAATCGGTGTCTTTCTATTTGATCTGCCACAGAACTGGAATCCAACAGTGCCGATGGAATTGTTGTCTATCGCCTTCTGTTTCGTGATATCCTTACTTTGTAGCCTGTGGCCGGACGTGGACATCAAGAGTAAGAGTCAGCAGATTTTCTACGCCCTGTTTGCAGTTTCTAACCTGGTCTTGATCCTTAAACAAGAGTATCGGATCTCGGCCTTTTTCGGTCTGTTTGCTATGCTGCCGATGTTGGGCAAACATCGGGGATGGACCCATTCACGGCTGACGATGATTCTTTTTCCAGCGCTATTTGTACTGGTCCCGCTCTGTTTTCAGTCGGGTATCGATCACCCATTGGAGATCTGGAAAAAGTTTGGCCGACTTGAGCAGTTGATTGCCCTCAAGAGTAGTTTGCCTTTTTATGTTGCTGGCGTGGTTGGCTACGCCACACATCTACAGGTCGATGCGATTCTCCTGCCAAAATCCAAAAAACGTGCTTGACATCTCAGCAATCGCATCTACTATTCAGCCGTTACAGCAGTTTGCTCAGTCAAAACAGGTCTCCCTGTATCTGGTTGGCGGCTCTGTTCGGGATCTTCTACTGGCTCGTCCGACTACCGACCTCGACTTTACGTTAGCCGAAAATGCTATCACGATAGCTCAAGATTTCGCCAGGACCATCGATGCGACTTGCATCCAGTTGGAGACGGATCCACCGACCGCACGGGTGATTTCCAGTCGGTCAACCCCACCTCAGATTTATGACTTAGTTCAGTTTCGGGGACAGGATTTGGAGGCGGACCTGCGACTTCGAGATCTGACCATCAATGCCATGGCGTATAATCTGGATCGACAGAATTTGATTGATCCTTGTGGAGGCCAACAGGATTTAGCCACGAAAATCCTGCGTTTCCCGGCTCGACAGGTGGTGATCGACGACCCGCTCCGCATGCTGCGCCTGTTCCGTTTTGCGGCCCAACTCGAGTTCCAGATTGATCCCGCTTCGCTGTCACTGGTTAGCCAGCTAGCAGACACCTTGTCACAGTCGGCCACAGAACGCATACGGGATGAATTTCTGAAAATGATGACTGTGAACCAATCAGTACCCATATTGGAAACCATGCAGGACATTGGGTTGCTTCAACAGATCTTAAAATCAGATTTTGAGGTGGCAAAGAAAAAGATCTCTTTTTTTGAGCAGCAACCGGTTCCGGATCAACTCAACCAATACCTGCAACAAGCGGAAGAATTGTCAGTAGAAGATTATCTGATTCATGAGGTCGTCGCAGGTCTAAACCGATCTACGCTGATTAAACTCAGTTTGCTTTCTCCAGCAGAGGATTGGAAAAGACTGCTATTAGGACGAAAAGCTGAGCAACTGCTGTCCAATTGGAAACTGGGATTTCAGCAATTCCCATCACTTGATCAAGATCCAACACCGTTTTTACGGACCTTGCGGCGTGAATGGATCGGTGTGATCGTCCAATACTTTGCCACGGTACAGGCCCAGGCAAAGAGAGAGGCTTCAACCTCAATTACTGATTTTGAGCAGATTGCCCTTTCGATTGGAGTGTGCTATTATGAAAAAGTCTTGCCGATTTTGAAGCGAGGGTCTCTGCTGACCGGTAAAGCCCTGATCCAGATCTTCAAGATTTCTGAAGGACCGCAGATTGGTCGGATTCTAACTTACCTTGACGACCTTCAATTTGCAGGACTGATCAGAACACAAGATGAAGCCTGTCAAGCAGTCTCTAAGTACTTAAATCAGTAGAACTCAAATCAGCAAAACTCAAGCTAAAATGGGAACCGATAGCGATAATAAGAGCCTGATTGAAACGCTTTGGGAGCAGCACCATCAGCTTGGACTTTGCCTCAATTCACCGCTCTCCGAACTATTGGGGGAGCGGACAACCGTTGAGTGCATTAGCATCGAGCAGATACCGAATGAGCGATTTGGACAATTTAGCATCAATGCGCTTTGGTGCCTGATGAACATATGGCAGTCTCAAATTGTGTTTGGGATTCCCAACGGGTTGGGGTTGAACATCGCGGCTCAACTGCTCGACTACCCGTTGACTGAGACGGAGGTCGAAGCCGCTCGTCCACTGGGGCAAGACGAGAAAGTCTCACTGATGCGATTTGTAGATCTACTTAACGTCGATCTGGAAAAGCAGTGGAAACTGGTTATTTCGAGTACGCGAATTACGTTTCAGTCGATCGTCGATCAGGTAGCTGAATTCTCCAAATGCTTCAAGGACGAAATGGGAATATTGGTAGTGCTCGAAATTAGCCAAAACGCATCGTTGGGTAAACTGATGATCTATTATCCGCCAGATGCTCTGACCTCTATCAAGCCGGACGAGAAGTTGGTAGAGTTACCACTAAACGCAGATCCTGAAATGTTAGCCGTAGTTGAGTCGGTAGCTCACAAATATTTTCAGCAGATTATGCAACGACTCGATCGATTGGAAGAACAGGTTGAAATCCTGAGCAAAGAGGGTAGTCCAAAGAGGTGGTGGCAATCTTAGCGGATATCAGGTTTTATTACTGCTCTATCACTAAATATTCTACCAAATATTTAGATCTATCAAACTAGAATCGACACAAATAAGATTAGAAAAATTTAGTCATTTGAGGGAGAAACCAATGTCTAACTTTCAATTATCCTTGCGCACCCGAGTTCAGCCTTTTAAAGGCAGTGATGAATGGCATCCTGTTCAGCTTGAGCGACCGGTTCCGGTTGACAGAACAGCAATTTTGTTGTGCGATATTTGGAACGTCCACTGGTGCAAAAGTGCCACGCGCCGTTGTGGTGAAATAGCCAAACAGACCAATCAGGTGGTTTCGTTTGCTCGCCAGAGCGGTACACAGATTATCCATGCGCCCTCTGATACAATGGATTTTTATCAGGATTTTGAGCAGCGGAAGATGATGCAGAACTTGGTGCCTGTCGCAATGCCGGCGTCACAAGACCTGCTAGATCCTCCGCAACCGATCGATGCCTCGGATGGCGGGTGTGACGATGAACCTCAGTGCGAATCCCACGGCCCATGGACGCGGCAGGATCCGGCTATCGAGATCGGGGATACCGATGGCATTTCGGACAATGGGCAGGAGATATACAATCTGCTTCAGGCCAAAGGCATTAACACGCTACTGATTATGGGGGTACACACCAATATGTGTGTCCTGGGTCGGTCTTTCGCCATCAAGGCCATGACCCGTATCGGCATCGACTGCGTGTTGGTTAGAGATCTAACCGATGCTATGTACAATCCCAGGAAAGCGCCTTTTGTTAGCCACCACGCCGGTACCGAGTTGGTAATTGAATATATTGAAAAGTACTGGTGTCCGACGGTCCTAAGTCAAGATTTGATGCAGATTAGCTAAGGTCTAATTCTCATCCTGACTTTCACTACTTTCGCTGTTCAAACCGAGTTCTTCTTCCAGAGTGCGGATCTCGGCTAGCGTATCCGTACGGGGATCAAGTTGGTAGGCCACACGAAAGGCTTCCAGAGCCGAGGTCGGATCATCTAGAAAGGAGCGATGGATCTGCCCTATCGAGAGCCAGGCATCGACTTCGTCAGGATCCAGTTCGGTGATCCGTTGATAGACCTGCAACGCCTGGTCGTAGAGCCGAATGTTGCCCTGACTTCGCTCCAAGCTTGATGCTTGCCCATATAACCGATCAATCAACTCCTGTTTCGCTTCAGCAAAATCGGGGTCGAGGCTTACAGCCTCCTCCAGAAATTGGATGGCTAAATCTGCCATCCGGTTCAAATCTTCAATCTGTTCATCGGTCAGTTCCTGGTCGGAGAACTGAATTTTTTGGCTTCGTCGATGGTAGGCTCGAGCTAACTGTAGACGTGCCAACAAACCAAAAGCGGTTGGAGAAGAGGGGCCGGATTTCAACTCCAGATCACCGGCGATGGCTTGCTGATAGTGATCTACTGCTAAATCGAACTGGTTGGAACCTTGATACAAAATCCCTGACTGATAGTGAGCCTCAGGATGATGGGCGTCCTGCTCTAAAACTTTTAGAAAGGCGCGAACTGCTTCGACTCGCGCTCCCTGGTCCCGAAATAGTTTGCCCTGTAATAGATGGATGGCAATGTGGTCGGGATTGATATCTACAGCTTTCTGGAGGTGCTGAAAGGCATCTTCTATCCAACCACTCTGAAAATAGATATCCGAGATACGGACGTGAGCGTGAAGCAGCAGCCCATTTAGTTTAGGATCCGACTTCGATTGAATTGATCGAACCGCTTGCCAGTAAGTTAGTAAGGCCTGGCTCAGGTCGTGGGCGTCGAAGTCGCTATCAGCACGAGCAACCAATTGAGATGGATTTCCAGTCGTTTCCGTCTGATCAGCCTTTCCGCGCATCGACCAGATCGCCAGGCCAAAAAAGGCCAGTACAATGATGGCCTCGACAAAAAAAACAGGTCGGAGGCGAATCCGATTTTCAACTGTTTGATTGTTGGTCATAGATCGTAGAGTTGACCATATTTGGTTCGCAGGTACCGAAGGTAGGGATCGATTGTTAGCTCATGGCCAGTCACTCGCTGAACCAACTCATCAGGCGTAAATTTGCTGCCGTGTTGATAAATATTTTCGGCTAACCACTGATGGAGAGTGTCAAACCGACCGGTCGCGATTCCGGCTTCAATCGTAGGTTGATCGGTTAAGGCTGTCTCAAAGAATTGGGCTCCCAAGATGTTGCCCAGTGTATAACCCTGGAAAGAACCACCGATTGTGCCGTGGAACCAATGCACATCCTGTAAAACCCCATCGATGTTGTCGGGTGGAACTAGACCGAGATCTGACCGATACCGTTCATTCCAAGCTTCGGGTAGATCCTTAATCGGTAGGTGTCCCTCCAACATCTCCAACTCCAAATCGAACCGGATCATTACGTGGAGATTGTAGGTTATTTCATCCGCGTCAGTTCGGATCAGCGACCGCTGAACCTTGTTGATGGCACGGTAAAATTCGTCGGCCGATGCCCTTTGCAACTGCTGTGGAAAGGTTGATTGCAACCTGGGGAAAAAGTGATCCCAGAAGATCTTGCTGCGGCCGACGATATTCTCCCACAGGCGTGACTGGCTTTCATGTACGCCGGAAGAGGTGCCGGTTCCGAGTGGAGAGGCCTCATAATCGCGGTTGATTCCCTGTTCGTAGAGGGCGTGTCCGGCTTCGTGCGTTGTACTAAACAGAGCCTCGCTAATATCGTTGAGTTTAGATCGGGTGGTAATGCGAACATCACCCAGTGAAAACTTGGTCATAAATGGATGATGTGTCTTATCCTGCCGTCCACGATTGAAGTCGTAGCCAAACTGCTCGATGACGGTTTTACCAAATGCGATCTGCTGGTCTTCCGGAAAATCAGCATGCAGACAAGAATCGTCAGTAGCAGGCTGACCGGAGATCACCTCTACCAGTGGTACTAACTGCTGGCGAAGCCGGGAAAAGATTTGACGAACAGACGCAGTTTTCATTCCGGGATCACTGAAATCGATCAGTGGATCTGCAATGTGGCTATAGCCGGGGAAAAAGTCCGCTAATTGGCGACTCAATTCTAGCGTCTTTTCGAGGTGTGGAATAACCGAGGCGAAATCGTTATCAGGTCTGGCCACGGTCCACTGTTGGTAAGACCGCGTCGAGTGGTCTGAGAACTCGGCCATAAAATCAGCGGGAACGGATGTGCGTCGTTCATAATCTCTACGCGCTACCCGGATAAAACTGGCCTGGTCGGCATCGTGAGGCAGGTCCGCTTCGTAACCCCGAAGTTGATCTAACAGCCGCCCAATTTCTGGATCGGTGAACTTTTGATGTGCTAACCGTTCCAAAACTGCCAATTGCCTTCCTCGAGCTTCGATACCACCAGGCGGCATATAGGTCGTCTGATCCCAATGTAGAAGGCTAGCGGCTGATTGAATATCGTACGCTTCGGTCAACCGTTGTTTGAGTGCGGACAACTTCTCTTTCATCGCTCATTAACACCTAATTTTAGTACTAGATTCACTGCGTTGTTGATCCACTGCCAAATGAGACCAGCTCATCCTTGATAGGTGAAAAGTAGATTAACCCAATCGTAATCCCGGTGACAATTAACAGCATATCCAGTATTGCCTCGACAAAGGGAAGGTTAAGGTAAGGTGTTCCCTGGCCTGCTGTCCAGAAGACGGCTAACGCTGCTGCCGCCAGATACATGAGTCTAGCCCATTTCTGCAATAAAAACAGCCCGACAGATCCACTGACTGTTAACAAGGCAATAATTATCATTGAGGCCATACCTCGACTGTCGGTTTCTAGGAGAAGCTCCCGGTATTCCTTGGCTTGTTCTTCGGATAAAGCAGAATCTTCAGATAAAGCAAAGGCGGCAAAAGCTAAAACAATCAGAACCCAATGCGCCATAATGATCAGACGAAACGTTTGTTTTATTTCCACGATATAGTATCTCCTGGAACCATTGCTAGAAAATGGCCTGGAGACGTTGCGGTTGTAACATCTCCAGGATGAATCTATTTTCTGGACGGAACTAGAGGTAGGTATCCAGTTGTTCAGTAGTCGGTGTGGGAGTGCTAATACCGTCTTCAGGAATATCGAGTTTGGCTGCCCAGGCAATCGAATTGAGCATGAACTTCCGGAATTGGTCGTCGCCCCAGTTATTGTGGTAGTGCCCACCAGTAAAACCAACACCTCGCCCTCCATCAGGCCGTTCTATGCACCAGCCTAAATGCTGTGGTTCTCCCTTAGCAACTGATGCTCTCACGTGCGGATTACCGCTGTGGGGGCCATCGTCTCTGGTCAAAGTCGATTCCGGTGCAATCGCGCTCAAGATTGGAACTACCTGTTCCATATTTTCCGGGAAGCGCATATGATAGTACCATTCATCGTCTATAGAGAAGGACTGTAATCCGCGAGAAATCGGATGTGAAGGGAATGCCGTAAATTCCGCTACCCAGTGGGGGTTAACCGAAAAGTGGGTCTCAAAGTAACCGCCAACCCAATCGAGAAAGCAATCACCTGGACGACCTTTGGGCACTTCGATAGCGTAGTGCATCATGACTATTCCCATTCCCTGTTTAGCCAAAGCATCGACTTGATCCAGATGCGGGATGATCAAGTGTCCTGATCCACCATCCGAATAGACAGCAATCGCCGAAACACTGTTAAAAGCGTCTGGCTCTTCCGGCCAAGCTAAATGAACTTCAGCCTCGACCCCATCGACATGTTGATTCAGTGTATCGGCTAGAAAATGGCAACCGGCTGGATGTTCGTGTGCACCGCTGCCGTGGCTGGCGGTGCCTGCGACAAAGGCGATTTTCGCTTTTTCTGACATTTTAATTTCCCTCATTAAAAAATTCAGACTTGACCAGCGGATCAGTCAAGCCTAACTAAGTACTATTGCTCTCCCAATTATACACAATGGTCCCTCTGCATAAGTAGTAGAGTTGTTGCAAAACAGATCTGATTTCATTCACATAGACAATTTCACTTCCAGAACTTTCGGGCAGTCGGATTTACCGGTCGGAAACCATTGTAGAACGAAGGGACTTCTTACGGATAGAAATCAGTCGCCAGAATTGACCGGTCACTGCCCGCGCTCCTTACCCATCCATTCCGTGAGAACTCAATTCCAGTATGGCTCTCCCTGGGCTAAATTGGCCTTCAACACCTCTTCGACTAATTCGACCCCCAGCCCGGGACGATCCGGCACCTGGATATAGCCGTCGGTTATGTTCAGGTCATGCTGCCCCATCTCCTCGATAAAAACCCCCTGGCCGATCCTCGACTCCGTAGCCACGAAGTCACGTACCGTAGCGGCAAAGTGTACGGTGGCCATGGTGTGAATTAGGGAACCGATATTGTGTGTAGCCACAGGTATGTAAAAAAGCTCCGCCAACTGAGCGATACGCCTGCAGCCAGTAAAACCACCAGCAAAAACGATATCGGGGTGGATGGCATCCAGCGCGTCGTTAGCCAGAAAGGAATAAAATTGTCGGGGCAACTCCAATTTCTCGCCAGTGATGACACGGATGGGCGAAGCGGCCTTGAGTGCCTTCCAGGTCTCGTCGTAGGGTACGGGCAGCGGATCTTCGATCCACATTGGCTGGCAGGAGGCAAGCACTTGACAGGCATTGATGGCGGTGGGCAGGTCCCACTCGTTGTGGCAGTGGACGATAAAGTCGAAGGCGTCCCCTAAGGCTTCGCTTATATTATCGAACCCTTGGCCAATTTGGCGGATCTCACTGGGTAACAACATACGCGACGGTTTACCGACCTGGACATCTTCCCCCAGAGGAAAGCCGACTTTGACGATTTGCCAACCGTGTGGATCTTCCTTGAGTCGTTGTACCCACTCGTGGCAGGCGCCTTTATCGGATCGGTTGTCCGGTGCTGTATTGGTATAGAGCTTGACCTTTTCTCGGTAGCGGCCAGTGAGCAGTTTGGACACCGGCCGGTCGAGAATTTTACCGGCCAGATCCCACAGGGCAATATCCACACCGGAGATAGTGGGAATGTTAGGCATATTGGGATGCTGCAGGGTCGTCATCCGCTCGTAGTGCAACTCGACCTCCAGGGGATCCTGGCCTTTTAGCAGCGGCAGAATCTCTTTTTCCAGGTGGGCGCGGACAATGGGGCCGTGCGTGCCAGCTTCGCCATAGCCGATCAGGCCGACGTCGGTCTCGATCTTGATCAAAGTCTGTGGGTGTTTTTGCAACTGCATGGCTTTGATACCGGTAATCTGAACTCTACCCCGTTCAGGATCTAAAATAGGATTCATGGATACTCCTGTTATATTGCGATTTGAGAGTGACATACTTTTTGGCAACCACGGTTCATGGACGAAGCTATAAGAGTTTAAGGAAACATCAAGGAACCCGTCGGTGGGTAGCCAAGTGCGGGAGATAAAAGATTTGGTAGTGTCCAATGTTAGCTGATAACACTCTTTCATAAA
This sequence comes from Candidatus Poribacteria bacterium, assembly GCA_030748495.1. Taxonomy (GTDB): domain Bacteria; phylum Poribacteria; class WGA-4E; order WGA-4E; family UBA9662. Next base: position 47,762 of record JASMLX010000007.1, read on the forward strand.
GTCTAAAATTTGTTTCTTTTGAAGATCCTAGAACATCAAATTTGTCCTCCTTGTCAGAGCCAAAATAGAGTCCAAATGGGACTACCGCTTCTGGAAAGCAGAAGATTTATGGCTTAGATTGTTAAGCTGACAGGCTTCCAGACTCTTCACCTGACACGGAAGAGAAAACAGAACCGAGTCTAAAAACCGACCCAGAAACAGCTTCTTTGACCGGCTGGCCAAGAATCTATGCTGTTGCTCCGCAAACAGTTATCAACTGGATTAAAAAAACAATTGGAGGATCTTTCTCCAGATCAAGTCTTAATAGATCCTGGGCCGGAAGATATTTTAGCGTTAGATGAAATCTGGTCTTTGGTTGATTCCAAAGCTAACACAGCCTGGCTTGGGTTTGCAATCGGTAGAAGGGGTCAACAATTAGTTGGTTGGCATGTAGGAACAAGAGACCAAGTATCAGCCAACTACTTTTTGCTAGAAGCCATTTCAAAACGGCCTCAATGTAATCAGGATGCAAGCAAGGCCAAAGAACGCTTGGTCGATCTGAATTTCTCTTTCCCAACCAACAACTAGTCGTCGCCAGTTTGGCCGCCATGCCAAAGTCGGCTCAACCTTCCGTCGATGCCTGTCAGGCCACAATTTGCTACCATCTTCATCTTTCTTGGTCTGCTTGTTTTTACGCTACCGACAGATCAATTCAATGCCACCTTTCAACCGCCTTTGGCTGAGCGGATCACTGTCGTACCCTTTATCCACTATGATGTGGACAGGATTTTGCCACGGCCGACCACCACTTTTCTGGGCACTGCAATCTTCTCAATCGTGGCTTCCAGTAGTTTTATTTCACTCGGCCAGGTTGAATCAAGGTCAGCACCGATAGGCACTGCCTGGCCATCGACCACCACCATCCACTTGGGCTCCTTTCCGCTTTTGCTCTCTCCAAGGCCTGGGCCCCTTTTGGCCCAGGCCAAACTGCCATCGGCCAAGGTTTCTTCGAATCTAACTGGCCCTGTTGCTCCAGTTAGGACAGGAACTTAGGCCATATTTGGAGCCAAACACCTGGCTCTTCCCATGGCTGTAATCTTGGCTGGCAAGTGTTAGCTGATGGATATCGATCAGCTAAGTGGTTCCATCCGGCACCAGTTGGCCAGAGCCGGATAATACCGTCAAACACTTGCCTGTTGCCTCCGGGCTTGGGTCCACCTTTGGGTGAAGGCTGAGGCTTTGGCCGCCAGGGGTCAAGTCTGATTCATTGTCCATCGGTGACATCGGCCATCAAAAGTCCCCTTTCAGACAAACTAAAACTAGACCTAACTCCTTTGGATGGGCAAGTTTAAATTGTATTTAGTTTTGAAATAGCTTCTAGAAATACCATCTAAAGACAGCATTTGCCGATCTAGGAGTGAGCCTTAGCATTGTTATTAGTGTTTGCCAAGGGACAGACATAGGATTGGCCAAAAAGGGACTGGTGAAACTAGGGTCTGTTAACACTAAAAAGAGAAATCCTGTCTAATGGTCTATGATGGAACCAACACATGAACAATCTGAAGAAATAAAGCCGTTTTGACCCGTCCAAAGAGGACAGGTCAAACTATCCAATCGGAAGCTTCTGAATCGGATTTGGTCTGTTGCCGAGCAGGGGTGTAAATGGAGAGGTCTTCCCTCTAGGTTTGGAAATTGGCCTACAATCTACAGGCGGATGAACCGAGGGGCCAAAACAGGAGTCTTAAATGGCCGATTTGAAGGCTGGTCAGCAAAGCAAATCATTCCAGTCAGGATAGAAGGCTATTCATGAGATAGTAGACCCTGATGGAACAGGAGCATGAAAAAAACGGTAAGCCGTCGATTGGAAAGTCAGGAGGAGGATGGACCACAAAAATCCACCTGCTGGCCCAAGATGCTGGTAGGACAACAGCTTTTCGACTCTCCCCCGGCCACGGTCATGATGCACCTGAAGGAGAAGACTGGTTGAAAGGCATAGATTGCCCTTTGGCTGGCGGCCCAATGACTATGGATCCAGCAGATGAAGGAGATACGACTCGACAGCTGGCTTGAGACTTGATCTTCTCGGCTGTTGTTCCTGCCAAATCGAATTGCCTGGATCCTTGGGAGTCTGACCAAGAGCACGACCAAAAGAGAAATGAAGTGGAAGGATTGTTCATCAGGTGGAAGGAATTTGGCCGGATCTTCTCTCGCTGGGACCAACTGGATCGGGTGTTTTCTGCTTTCGGGTTCTTGGTGCTGATTGTCGATTCGCTTAGATCATGCTAACTAGCCCTAGTTAGATTGAAGGCTGTAACAATATGATTCGACCAAGATTAGCAAGATTTATCAGAAAGACATGTTCTGTTTCCAAGAAATGAGAAAGTGGTTGATCGAAGAATATAATTGAGACAGGAAATCAGCTATGGTTTAGCATTACCGATTATTTAATCCCATCTCATACCAACAACTGGCCCGATATAATCGATTGACGACATTTGAACTTAGCGTTAGAATCAGATACAATCGCTTCTATATCTATTAGTCCTAAGGATTTAGAGGTTCCACATGACACGTTGGTTTTTTGTTCAACTATAGCTATTCCAAAAACAGACCGTATGTGTTATTAAAAAAAAGAATAACCGATATCATGCAGTATAAATATAGATTTACGCCCGTGCGTAGTGAATCATGGTTGATCAGGAGACCGGAAGATAGAGGCTAGCCGCATTTATCAAGTTAGCTGGTGAGGTGTCAATGGGCAGATTTATCGCCCATTGACACCAGTCGGCCCCGAAAAATAGATTGGCAGGAATTAGGACCGGACATACCAGCCAATCCAGATCAACTTCTGGCTGAACCTGCTGACCAATTAGGCGTTTAGCCTAATGCTATCTGGTATGTCTATCGTCAGATGAAAATAACTTAACCAAGAATGGGACCATGGGTACGGCATTGTCTTTCTCCAGAAGATACGTAACCTGATCAAGGAGAACGGCTCGACAGATATTGTCGATGTTGACGAATCCGGATTTGAAGAATCTACATCCTGTCCCTCTGCCGGGTCAAAAAGAGGTACAGATCTGGCTCAGAAAGACCTGGCAAAGGTGGTGTGCACACCGACCTGATTGCAGACAAGAGCAGCCTCAGCCAATCTATTAAGACTGAATTAACGGCTCTCCCAAATTGAGCTAGGATTTCACCCTCTCAATAGCAAATACCCCATAAGAAGCAATAGAAATGGGTAAGACAATTACAGGTGCTGATGACAAAGAGTATACGATAGAATCAAATGCTCACTTGAGAGAGGCTGACTTAAGTGGTACCAAGTATAACGATAAAACAGTTTTCCTGGGGGGCCAACCACCAGTTAGCAAAATAGATGATACCGCTGACCTCGACTACACAAAGTGTCGAGAATCATTAGAGATATCCAGGCCCCGGACGAGATCTTTACATTCAGTTTCACCTGCTGATCAAACTGTTCAGCTATTCCGATGGCATGGATACAAGCATTCACTATAGGCAGGAATTTAACGTTGTTCAGCTGCAAATCGGATGGAATCTGGTTCATCTGATCCCCCATCATAAATCGTCAGATACTACGAGAGTATAGCCCATCTCCAAAATTAAGAAAGTCATCTCCGTTTTTGTGCGGAATGTAAGATATAACTAGGCCGTAACACATTCTGTAATGGTTTGTTGGCGAATGGTAAATAACGCTTCTAATTTCTGATGACCGACAAACTTTTTTCTGTGAGCGTCAAAAAACTCGAACTCTCCATCTAACAGATCCAGTACAGTTATATTTGCTGGGCTTCCAATTTTGAGATATCCGATCTCGTCATCCCGCTGAATCGCCTTGGCCGGTCGGATGGTTGCTTTTTCGATTACCGCCTCTAACGATAGACCCAGATGTAGAAATTTCGATAAAGTCGTTGGCAGATCATAAACAGGACCATTGATGCTACCGACGTGCAAATCGGTACTGATTACATCTGAAATGAATCCCTGTTGCATTGCCTGTTGTGCCACCTCATAGCTAAAACTTCCCCCACCATGTCCAACGTCGAAGATGACACCATCTTGGCGAGCTGCCCAGGCATCAGGGATAACCCTCCCTTTCTCATCGAGAATAGAGTCTCCTACTCCCTGGAAACAGTGGGTAATCACATCTCCCGGACGCATCAACTTCAAGATTTCAGGCAGCCGAACACCGGCACCGATATGACACATAATGGGCACATCGGCTCGCTCCGCCGCTTCTATGGCCAGTTTTAAAGGTTCAACTCCGTTGTCACCAACCTGAGCGCTACCTTGACGAACCTTAACACCAACTATCAGGTCACGATTCTCGATAATTGTGTCGGCAACCTTACCAGGATCTGCGTATCTCAGATCGAGCATCTCCCCCACCGGGCCATAGACCAGACCGATTCCGGATATATGTAGGTAACACAGTATACGTGTTTGAGCGGGGCCAACGATATAATCAGAAAAACCGGGAAAAGTTGCCCAGCCGGAACTGCCCGCATCGACAATGGTGGTGACTCCCGTCGTTTGACAAACCGGATCGGCTGCGACCCCCCAGGTCGTAACGCCCACGTAAACGTGCGCATGGATGTCGACGAGACCTGGTACTACATACTTTCCTGGAACAGCAATCGTTCGCACCGCTTTTTGTGGATCGATGTTTTTCGCTACGTCAACGATCTGGCCATCGGCAATCGCGACGTCGAATTGATCGTTTAGATTACCTGGCGGATCAATAACGATTCCACCTGTAAGTAAGATGTCGTATTGCATACGAATAACTTTGTTCTCCATTCAGCGTAATGTCTACTATAAAGCCGATGACCAATTAAGAGACCGTCAAAAATCTCGATATGGTATCAGTTCCATCGCATTTGCCTGAGATATTCTCACTAGGGTGTGTAAGATTAAAGTATCCAGGCTCCCTATGGCAGTTTAGCATAATCTCCAAAAGATAGTAAGAGTAATGAAAAAAGGTCGTCATTGTAAAAATGCCGTTGCTCAATTAAAATTTCACGACAGGTTGACCTGCACAGCTTTGGTTCTATAGGCGTTTCTGCTGCTAATGGATCAGATTATCCAGTATTATAGTGTTTTTATTCTATGATTAACTCAATCTTTCTGTCTTCGAGCTTGACATAGAACACCTTTTATTTTAACCTTCAGTTCGATCAACTTTTTCCCACAAGTTTTAGAACCCTCAGGAGAATACTACCATGAGAAGAATCGTTTTAGTTTTCGGCACAATATTTTTTCTATCCCTGTTTTGCACCGTTGCATCGGCTGTTGTTCCTGGTGCCCTTTTATATCTTGATGCATCTGATAACCCTGGGCATAAGAAGTCCTGGAAAAATCTAGGCAAAGCCGAAGGTGAACTATTAGCGGCAGATGAAGCTCCAGTGTTAGAAGAAGGAAAAATTGAGATTCCAGCACTGGGTATTTCCGAGGCCAACGTTAAATACTACACTACTAAAAAATCGCTTCAAACCTTTGGAGTGGAGGGTAAAAACCCGGAGTTACCAGTTGAGGACTGGACCCTAGAGTTCCTGTGCAAGCGAAATGGTGGATTGTTTAAAGAGGAACACCACTTCGCCGGTTTCCAGAATATCCCCAGAGAAGGTAAACAAGGAATCCGTCTCTGGATGGAGGGCGAAGAAAAATTGGGGATGTCCATCCATGCCGGGGGCGGTAAGCAGGGAGTACAACCGTTAAACATAAAACTCGAAGAGGGCATTTGGACCTGGATAGCTGTTGTGGGAACCAATAAGAAATCCATTGTGGCTTATCAAGATGGCAAGCAGGTCAGCAAACAACCCGGTTTTGAATTCCAGAAGAAATGGGTATTGAATGATATTTCTATTGGAGCCAATTCTCATTCTGAAAGGCGCCGTACCTTTAATGGCTCCTTTGCTATTGTGCGAGTCTATGACAAGGCCCTGACTGAGGCCCAGATTAACGAAAATATCGGTAGCGCATTTGCCGTCGAGGCAACGGATAAACTGCCAACTACCTGGGCCAGGGTAAAAGAGCAATTTTAGTCCACTCATATTGACCTAGGCGAAGGTATCAGAAAAATGTCTTCCCTTTAGAGAAGCGATCTTGGCCTTAACCATGATGTCAGTGATTGTTTGATTGTTATTGGTGATGATTGCAAAAGAGTTCTTCGCTTGGTTCAGAGTGACAATGGCCGCTTGACAAGCATACAGGGCTGTTTCTGTAGAGGCTGCCCTGTATACTGTTTCTAGATTCTTCGGTTTGACCAGTAAATTCAGGGGCATAGTTCTCGCAACAATGGTTGAGTTAGCTTGGTTTGCCAGTTGGTTCTTGTTTGACCAAGGTCGGTCTCGTCCAGGCATCGATATGAACGGCGAAGGCGGTTCGCCTAGCATAGAAAAGCGGTCCGTCTTTGGGAAGGTGTTAGGAACGGTGTCGGTGTGTAGTCGTTCTTCTCTCGCTTGAAGACACGTTCTGCGGAAGAAGGCTGGTTATAGTCTGCCTTGAAAGTCGAGCTGTTAGGCGGTGTCTTCGAGTAGAACCTGAGATTGTCCTTGGGGGAGGGTAGACCACCCGGCCATTGTCGGAGGTGAAGCCGACGTCCAGTTGACCACAGAGAAGGTCTTATCCCTTCTTGGGGCAACGCGCCACTTGATGCCGTTTCGAGCCTGCGCCAGACACATGGGAACGCCTTCTGAGTTAATGCGTGCCATGGGTCTTAGTTCTGGTAGATGGCGGTGGTATCGTGAACCGCGCCCAGACAGGCGTGGTCGAAGTGGAAGCGTTGAAAAGCAGGTGTCACGGCAATAGATGCCGGGGACACTATCATGACCGACGGCTCCCGTGAGAAGTTATGGCGTTGAGACCATCGGTGGCCGTAGACGAAGCCATCATGACAGGTGTCATAGCCCCCAAAACCTCGGACGTATTGTAGTCGCCTTTGCCGTCACCGATCCGTTTGCCGCCGCCACACACCTTCTTACCGTGACGATTGCCAAGCACTGGCCGTTTGCGGCCATCGGCCACCCGGTTGAGGTGGTCGACGGTCAACCAGACTGCGACGCGGCGACTCAGTCAAACCATCGCCTCCTGAATTGGAACAGGGATGGTACCGTTTTTGATGCCATCTGAGGCGTAGTGCATACTCGAATACGCGCAGTGACAGGCACGTGGCCTGTGGTCGTCCTGGTCTTGTTCTCTTTGAGCTGACTCTTCTGCTTTTTGGTCCGCCGCTTGGGTTTGCGCCATGTCGGGTGCTTTTTGCAGTAGGTTGGCCGTTTCATCGGTCGGACCGCAAAGTCATAGAAGGAACCCATCAGGGCACGTCAGCCGGCTCAAAGCCACTGATGATGGCCTAAAACCCCTTTTGTCGTGTCGATAGTCCGGCCCCCACCTGGTGGGTGAGGTGATGCCACATCGCATCATGTCCTTGGGTGAGTAGCTCGTCTGGCCCTGTATGCTTCTGATGTCCAACGAATCGTATTTAACATCCTATTTGGCAGAGGATCAAAATAGCACCTCACGGTTTTCTAATCAACAGTGAACCACAAGCCCCAATCTTAACTACGCACTCATTCAACAATACACCCAAAGGTTTTCTCCCTCCATAAATATCCAAAGTAATCGATCCATGAGAATGACCAATCAATTCCTTGATAAAGGGTTCATATACCTTCTTATTGGTTAGTTCGTTGGCTACAGTATGCCTGAAGGAATGAACATTCTTACCTTTCTTCTTGATCCCGGGTTTAATCAGGTATTTTCTAAACCACCTGCTAATCATTGTTCCATAACCTGTGCTTCTCATTTTCTTCAGGTTTGGGAATAACTTCTCTTGATTCTGATTCTGATTCTGGATTTGCTTGACATAATCTAACGTCAATTATGGATAAGCAGAAGTATTACATTAGCTGATTAGCCCCCGGATATTTTTACCAATTGTTGCCTTTTTGGGTCACCAAGCATCGGCACACAATGCAGCCAAACTGTTTATCATCAACCCCCAACTACTTCGATGACCTGAATGCTCAACCGGGCAAATATTTTTACGCTGCTCGTTAACGGATTCTATCACACCAGGTTTATTTAATCATAATTTATCCCTGAGCGGCATTAATTTATTTGTCATGTTTTTCTTGACACCAGTTACCAATTGAACTCCTTGAGCCATCAAAGGTTGAAATAATTTACCTGACAATTGGCGTCTTAAATCGGCCACTGGATCTCGATCATCAACATCTCCTGCCCTGATTTTAAATGCCATAATCTCTCCCACATCATTGATCACTAAGTGCAATTTAAAGCCAAAAACCGACCGATTGTTGATCTGGCTTTTGTGGCAACACCTCTCAAGACTCGATTCGGTCGCTCTGGTTTGATGTGATAGGCTTTTAGAATGGTTGAATCAACCACATAAACTCCTGTTGCTTCTCCTTTGAGGGTGGGCAGGAAAAAATTCAACGGAAGCCAAATAGACTTGACTCGTGTAATGAATGGTGGGTAAGAAACTAAATTTGGAACCAATCCGCGTCAATATTTTGGAAACTGTTGAAGAGAGAAAAGTTTAAAATTGTCGGTCATGACTTTGGTGAAAGTGAATCACAATGGTCATAATTTCAGCGGTGGGCAAGATGGTTTGGCGCGGCCGTTTCCGCCAGCCATTTGAGAGTAAAGTTTTATCCCATTGGGGCCAAAACTGCGGGCCAAATTCATCGACCAGACAATATAAATGTAAGTAGAGTATCTTCCATAATGACGTCCTTGTTTGGTTTGTGCGGCTAAATTGTGATAATTCGATCAAGACATAAAAGGGTCGTCATTTCAACAAGTTACACTTTCCTTATCCATAATTGACGTTACCAGTGTCATCAGGCACTTACTTCTATCAGGTAGAGGCTGGGGAGTCTACCGGAACAGGTAAAATGGTGATACTGAAGTCCCCCCCACCTTGATCTTACTCCTTGCTAAGGAGGAGTATGGTACAGGCCGAAAAACAGTATCTATATACTGTCTTCTTCGACCGTACATATTCGTGGTGGTGACCCGTGATCGTCGGAGAGAGTCTGATTGTTAGCTGCTTCGCCCCTCGGTTAGAGGTCGGTAAAGGTTATGTATAACATCTGTAAGGGCAAAGCAAATGGGGTGGGATTTGTCCAGCTAGCAAAAAATAGTTTTAGCTGCAGAAGCAGTTGTGAAAAAGAGGATGTGTTGCTTGGCCCCTACGAGGAGCGGGACTGTTCATCTTGACAGAGACGACCAGATGGTTGCTATCTACCTATATTCTTTACCAGATTGAGCTAAAAATGAATCCAGATGATAAATCTCCACTGTTTCTCTTTCCCATAACTGCTGAAATTTGGTACACTGTTTATTAATCCTTTAAATTAAACCAACATTAACCAGACCAACCTCAGACCGGAGACTACTATCATGAAATCTTCGTACCGTCTGCTTTTTATTCTTTTGCTACTGTTACCTCGAGTTTCTTTAGCTCAAGAGAAAATTACCTGGGAGAAAGACGGCTCAGAGATGGTGATGATTCCGGGCGGTACCTTTGAGATGGGAGATAGTAAGAATGGGCCCGAGGACTTTATGAAACCTTCGCAGCCAGTGCATACTGTGACTCTGGATGCTTTCTATATGGATAAGTGCGAAGTGACCAACACCCAATACCGAGAATTCATGGAAGCCACCGGCCACCGTCAGCCTGCATACTGGAATGATCCTCTAATTAACCAACCCAACCAACCTGTAGTTGGAGTGGGTTGGGTTGATGCGGCAGCTTATGCCAATTGGGTGGGCAAACGCTTGCCTACTGAAGCCGAATGGGAGTATGCAGCACGAGGCGGATTGGCCGGGAAACGGTATGTTTGGGGAGATGGTAACATTGATGGGAAACAATGTAACTTCGCGGACAAGAATGCACCTAACGATTTCACCTGGGCTGATCGGACGGTGGATGATGGCTATCAATACACCGCACTCGTAGGATCATATTCGGCTAACGGCTATGGACTTCATGATATGGCGGGCAACGTCTGGGAGTGGTGTGCTGACTGGTATGATGAAAACTACTATGGAAATTCGCCTGCTAAGAATCCAATGGGGCCGGACACCGGCTTCAACCGGGTGTTGCGGGGCGGGTCTTGGATCCACAATATCGTTCCCCTACGCGTGGCTATCCGCGACCATGACGCTCCGAATAATGCGAGCGCTTACATCGGATTTCGCTGTGTAATTACCGGTTTACCTGCAACGATCAACATCAGATCGAGTTCTACTAGCCTGGTGGCTGACGGTAGTACGACCACCAGCTTAACTATTACTCTCAAAGACACGACCGACCAGGACCTGTCGGGTCAGGTGGTCACCTTGACGGCTGATAATGGGACAGTCAGCGCTGTTACGGATAACGGCGACGGCACCTACACCGCCACCTACACAGCGGGCAGCCAGGCGGGTACGGCTACGGTAACGGCTAAGACTGCTAACGGTAAAACCGATACAATCCAGATCACGTTGACGAAGGTTGCCACGTTTGTAATGTCGGTACTGGAACCGGAGTTGTCGGTTCCAGTGGGTGAGTCGGTCTCCTCTCTAATCGAGTTGGAAGGTAAAGATAGCTTTAGTGGTACCATTGATCTATCTGCCACTGATCTACCTAAAAACACGACCGCCGGTTTCGATTCGGAGTCAGTCAAATTAACGGTGGCCGATCCTATTCAGACCGCGCAACTAACGTTGTCATTGGATCAGGATATTGAAGCTAAAACTTATGAGTTTACGGTTTCAGCCAGCAGTGAAGGTGGTCAAACGGAAAAAGTTACCTTCACGCTAAAAGTGGAAGCGAGAGATCCCGACCCGACCACGATAACTATTGTGGTTGATCCCAGAGAATTGACTCTAGGTGGTTCATTGAAAGTAGCTGGACAGTTAGTCTCGATTGCGAAGCTGGCAGTAGAGATTCCAGTCGGTTCTGTCATCGCATTGACCTTGACCTCACCCAGTGGAGAAAACATCCCATTTGAAGCCAAGACCGCGGAGAGTGGTAACTATCAACAACCTTATACCCCGGATGAAGTGGGTGAGTGGCAGATCAGTGCTGAATTTGTCGGCACTGAAACCTTGAAAGTTTCTCAGCACAATGACACCTTTACCGTCCGCGCCAGAGAGGTAGAAAGTGTTGGCCTCCAATCGGATTCAACCGACTTAACGGCCGATGGTGTCACAACGGCCGCACTGACCATCACCCTCAAAGATACGGCTGACCAAACTGTATCAGGACAGGCGGTTACCTTAACGGCGGACAGTGGGCAAGTCAGCACCGTTACAGATAATGGGGATGGCACCTATACTTCCACCTACACAGCGGGCAGCCAGGTAGGAACTGCTACAGTGACAGCTAAATCAGCTAACGGGAAAACTGGTACCGTCCAGATTACACTGACGGAGGCTATTACATTTGCGCTGTCGGTGCCGAAACCGGAGTTGTCAGTTAAAGCGGGAGAATTTGCCACCTACCAGATTACGTTGAAAGAGAAAGGCGGTTTCAGTGATACCATTAATCTGTTTGCCAGTAACCTTCCCCCAAATACAACAGCTAGTTTTAATCCGGAACAGGTCAAATTAACGTCGGCCGAGCCCGTCCAGACTACGCGACTGACACTGACCTCGGGCCAAGATATTGAAGCCACAGATCACACCGTCACCGTTCTGGCCATCAGTGAAGGTGGCAAAGCGAAAACAGCTACTTTAAGACTAAAAGTGGAAGCCGAAGATCCCGGCCCAACTACGATTACAGTGGTAGTAGATCTCAAAGATGTAGATTTAGGTGATTCAATAAAAATAACTGGGCAGTTAGTCTCGATTGCAGAACCGGCAGTAGAGATTCCGGTTGATTCTGTCATTGCACTGACCTTAACCTCCCCGGCCGGAAAGACTGCGAGCTTTAATGTCAAGACTACTGAAGGTGGCAACTATCAATTAGATTCGCTCTACCGACCAGATGAAATAGGAGAATGGCAGGTTAACGCTGAATTTGTCAGCACCGAGACCTTGAAAACCTCTCAGCACCGTGCCAAATTTACGGTGCAAAAACCGGCAGATAAACTAACAGCTAAACTAGCAGGTGATGTTAACGGTGATAAGACGGTCAACATCTTTGACCTGGTGATAGTAGCAGGTCAATTTGGCCAAGCAGGACCAGGTTTAGAAGGAGACGTCAACGGCGATTTTGGAGTTGATGTCTTTGATCTGGTACTGGCAGCCAGTAACTTTGGCCAGTCGGTAGTAAGCACAGCCCCAACTATAACGACCAGTATCGAACTCAGTACGGAACAGAAGTATCATATTGCCAATGCGATTGACCAATTAGAGTCTAACCCTAATCGCTCACCCGCGGAAGAGGTAGCACTTAACGTTCTGCAAGCCATATTGCCAGAGAGATTGCCCACTCAAAACCAATTACTAGCCAACTATCCCAATCCCTTCAATCCAGAAACCTGGATACCTTTCCAACTGAGTCAAGATGCCGATGTAACCATTACCATTTATGATGTTCACGGTCGACGGATACGACGATTGCAGCTGGGACTGATGACGGCGGGAAGGTATGTAGCTGCAGACCAGGCCGCCTATTGGGATGGGAAGACTGAAACGGGTAAACTAGTGGCCAGTGGCACTTACTTCTATCAGATAGAGGCTGGAGAGTATACCGAGACACGGAAGATGATAGTTCTGAAGTAACCCCTACGGTAAGGTTATGTGTGACGTCTGTAGGGGCAAAGCGAATAAGAAAGGATTTGGCCAACTAACAAAAATGGTTTTAACTGTAAGGGGGGCAGTTGTGAAAAAGGTGTGTTGCTTGGCTCAAACAGATTGAGATTGGAGTGCAATTTGGGCCAAGCAGACAAATGTCTACTCAAATAGAAAAGGAAGACCAGAATCTAGTTTTCTACGGCAGGCAGTCGACTGATATTTGCTTGGCCCCTACGGTGTAGGGTTAGTAAGATGATTTCAACCCAAAAATCAACCCATAACACAATGGGCTATAAACCCTTGTTTTATTGTTTTATCGTTCCATTGAAATTTCGTCCGAAATATTACGGTAGTAAGTAAGTAAGAAATAGATATGCTAAATAACACCTGTTCTTTAAAAGTTAATGGGGCCAAAGAATCAACCCGGGAGGGAAAGTCTCTGCCGAGAACAGCTCATCACCGCCACCCCGGAGGGAAGAAGCAACCGGTACTCCGTCTGCTGTTTTGGGAAACAACTACAGGTTGTAACTTAGAGTGTGCGCACTGTCGACGGCTTGACGTGAGCCAACGGTTAGCCAAAAGTGATTTGACAACCGAGGAAGGCCTGGCCTTCATCGATGCTCTGACGGCAACACAGAAACCGATTTTAGTTTTTAGTGGTGGTGAACCGCTGATGCGTCCGGATATTTTTGAACTTGCCGCATACGCCATTGGGCGAGGATTGATAGTGGCACTCGCCACCAACGGGACGTTAGTGACAGACCAAATTGCAGCCAAGATCAAGAGCGTTGGCATCGACCGTGTCAGCATCAGCATTGATGGCGAAAATGCTGAGACCCATGATGGGTTCCGAAGGCTACCAGGCTCATTTGACCGTGCTTTGGAGGGAATCGCTTACCTGAGAGCGCATGATGTTCCGGTCCAGATTAATTCAACTGTTGCCAAGCATAACGATGACCAACTCCCGGGTATCTACGACTTGGCGATCGATGTTGGGGCAATAGCGCTGCACCTGTTTATGTTGGTACCCGTTGGATGCGGAGTGCAGATCGCTGACAGTGTTATGCTGTCAGCAGAACGACAGGAGGAGGTATTACACTGGTTCTACGATAAATCTAAGGAAAAAGCACTGCAAATGAAAGCAACCTGTGCCCCTCACTACTACCGTATCATGCGGCAGCGTGCACAGGCAGAAGGAACAAAAATTGATCGCTCTACCCACGGTATGGCAGTTCTAACCAAAGGCTGCTTGGCAGGAACCTCGGTCTGTTTTGTTTCTCATAAGGGACAGGTTTTCCCCTGTGGATACCTCCCGGTTGAGGCCGGCAACGTAAGACACCAACCCTTTGGGGAAATTTGGGAAAATGCATCGTTGTTCGAGACACTTCGCCGTCCTGAACTGTTGAAAGGGAAGTGCGGAGTCTGTGAATACATAAAGGTGTGCGGTGGTTGTCGAGCACGCGCCTATGGAGAGGTCGGGGATCTACTGGAGGAGGAGCCCTACTGTATCTATCAGCCACCAATCCAAATCTCGAAAACCCTAGATAACTGAAATCATACCGAAAAACTAGAAAGAGGGTTTTAACACGGGGTTAAAACGCACTCCTGAAGGGGTAGAAAGCGAGGTCAAGGAGATAATCGATGAGTTCAACCGGAAGATGTTTCCCGGCGGCAATTGCTTCTACGAAGCACGCTTCAGAAGTAAGTATTTTATATCTCTACCGTTGTGACTACGGCCACACCGTAGTTGAAGCTCAATGTCCATAACCCCTCCCTAAAAACTGAAGCTAAGTCAAACTGATACCACTTGTGTTTCAATAAGGGGTGTGATATAATCGAAACTGGTAGCGGTCGATATTTTGGCAGCTATCTTGCCAACGAACGTATATTAGCATACATTAGCGATAATCCAAATATTGTCCCCTCAAAATTGGGATCAATAGGCGTTCAATAGGAGATATCATGGGAAAAATTAACACGCTTGTATTTGCTGGTGGAGCAATCCACGACTGGAAAGGGTGCAGTCAGGAAATCATCAAGTCCTTGTCGCAAAGAGACGAATTCGAACTCACCACTGTAGAAGAAGATTTGGACACGCTGGTATCACCCAATCTGGATTCTTACGATTTAATCGTTTTTTACTACACGGTTGGTGAAATCTCCGACGCTCAAAAAAATGGGCTTCTAAATCATATTGCTTCTGGTAAAGGATACGTTGGCATCCACTCAGCTGCCGATTCCTTCAGAGGTTGTCCCGAGTATAGGGCCATGGTAGGTGGACATTTTATCACTCACCCTCGCTACCGGGAATATCAGGTGAGTATTGTCGATTCTGACCACCCGATTACCGAAGGCCTGGTTGAGTTCAACGTTACCGATGAGCAGTATATTCTAGATTATGACCGACGTGTCGATGTTCTGGCCTCGGCCCTCTATCAGGGTGATATGGCACCGGTTGCCTGGACGAAAAGTTGGGGAGAAGGCCGAATTTTTTATCTTGCTTTAGGGCACGATGCGCCTGCCTGCCAGCACGAGAACTTTTCTCTTATGCTCCAGCGTGGTGCGTTATGGGCGGGTACACCAGCATAAAGTTGCCTCTCTGATCTGGGATGCAACCTAAAATATCTGATATTCAGGTTCTCTCGGAAGAGAAGCTAAAAGTTGTTTTTGCGGCCGATGTTCCTGATCGGGTAGTGCCTATTAGCTTTGTCGGTATGTTCGGCCTTCGGGTCGGGATGACGGTTTCGCCGGAGATTCTGGATCAGTTAGCTCAAGCCGAAGAGGTGATGAAAGCCAAGGCCTACGCTAAAAAGGCTTGTCAAACTTCAGAAATACCCCACTCTAAATCGGAGATCATTAAACTGTTACAGCTACAGGGATTTGAGTCAGAGAGTATCGAAGCGACGGTTTTAGATCTGGAACAGAGCGGTCATGTCAAAGATCAAGTTTTTGCTCGGAAGTGGGTGGATCGCAGGCGTAAGTCTACACCACGAGGCAAACGGGTACTTCGGTTTGAGCTTCGGGGAAAGGGAGTTGACACCTCAACCATTGATCATGTTTTGTCCGAGGTTGATGAATCCGATGAGACGGAATCGGCCTTGCGAATCTCCCGGAAACATGCCAGGCGCTACAAATCACTTGCTCCTCATGTGGCCAAACGCCGCTTGCAAGAACTCTTGCTCAGACGAGGGTTTGGCTACGATATCATCCAGCGAGTAACAGCAACTCTGGAGACCGAGAAGTCTTGAATTAGTAATAATCCTATGAAGTCCCACCAGGTACGAGAGAGCTTTCTCCAATTTTTCCGACAGAAAGGGCACACGATTGTTCCCAGTGCATCACTGGTACCGGCGGAAGACCCAACTCTCCTATTTACCAATGCCGGGATGAATCAGTTTAAGGACGTTTTTCTAGGTCTGGGCAATCGGCCCTATACCCGTGTTGCCGATACACAAAAGGTTATTCGCGTCAGTGGCAAGCATAACGATTTAGAGGAAGTGGGTTATGACGGCCATCACCATACCTTCTTTGAAATGCTCGGCAACTGGTCTTTCGGTGACTACTACAAGCGTGAGGCGATCCAGTTCGCCTGGGAGTTGGTGACTGAAGTCTGGCAGATTCCAAAAGAAAAAATCTGGGTAACCGTCTATCTGGACGACAATGAAGCCGAGGATTTGTGGGGATCGGTAACCGACTTGCCGGATGGGCGTGTAGTCCGGTTCGATGAAAAGGAAAACTTCTGGGAGATGGGAGAAACCGGTCCTTGTGGCCCCTGCTCTGAAATGTTCGTTGACTTAGGCCCGGAAGCCGACCCCGATTTTACAGGTGATCCACGTGATGGTATTAACGTCTCAGATCGATTTCGAGAGTTCTGGAATCTGGTTTTTATCCAGTATAATCGAGATCAGAATGGAGACTTACATCCGCTTCCTGAAAAGCACGTCGATACCGGAATGGGTTTTGAGCGGATTACCGCTATTCTTCAAGGCGTTAATTCTAACTACAAAACCGATGTTTTTCTACCGTTGTTGGAAACGATCTCTGATGTCACGGGGCAGCCCTATTTCGATGACGAGCGAGGAGCGCCACACCGTGTTATCGCTGATCATATCCGTTGCTTAACGTTTGCTATTGGCGATGGTGTGATGCCGTCTAACGACGGTCGAGGCTATGTGATTCGCCGAATTCTACGCCGGGCGATACTGTATGGCAAACGGTTGGGTATGGATACCTCCTTTATCTTCAACTTTATCGATCCAGTCATCGAACAACTGGGAACGGCTTTCCCCGATGTCATTCCTCGCCGCGAATTAATTCAGAAAATCGTTCAGAGCGAAGAGAATCGTTTCCACCAAACGCTGGATCGTGGTTTAGATATACTCAATACTTCACTGGATCGGATCGTGGCTAACGGTGATTCGACCTTAGATGGCGAACGGGCCTTTGAACTTTACGATACCTTTGGCTTTCCACTTGACCTAACGCAGATCCTAACCCGTGAACGTGAAATCGCAGTCGATGAGCAAGGGTTCAACGACAAAATGGAGCAACAGCAAGAGCGGAGTCGGGCTGCTTGGAGAGCTAGTGGCGGTAAGGGACAAGATGACCAGATCTTGGGCGAAATCTTTAAAGAGCATGGTCCAACCGAGTTTGTCGGTTACCACTCTGATTCAGCAACAGTTGAAGTTGTCGCTATCGTCCGGGGCCAAGAGATTATTTCTAAAGCCATAGCTGGAGAGGAAGTCCAATTGCTTCTCAACCAGACACCATTTTATGGCGAGTCTGGTGGGCAAGTCAGTGACCTGGGTACGATTGAAGGCCAGGATGTCAAACTTCAAGTTTTGGATGTGCAAAAGCCAATTTCAGATCTGATCGTTCATACTTGTCAGGTGGTTGAAGGTTCTGTAACTCCTCAAATGGTACTCACTGCACAGATTGATACCGAACGTCGTCAACAAACAGCTATCAGTCATACCGCCACCCATATTCTACACAGTGCTTTGCGAGAGGTTCTCGGCACACATGTAGGGCAGGCAGGATCTCTGGTTGAACCCGGTCGATTAAGGTTTGACTTTTCCCATTATGAAGGAGTTTCCAGCGATCAATTGCAGCAAATTGAAACCTCAGTCAATGATAAAATTCGCCAAAATGATGTGGTCCAAACGAAGGTCATGCCGATTCAAGAAGCTAAGGATCAAGGAGCCCTTGCCTTTTTTGGTGATAAATATAGTGATATTGTTCGAATGGTTCAGACTGGTGACTATAGCACCGAACTTTGCGGTGGAACACATCTGCAGATAACTGGTGCGATTGGACTATTTAACGTTATCGGTGAAAGCAGTGTGGCGGCCGGAACTCGCCGTATCGAAGCGCTGACGGGTGCAACAGCAGTACAGCAGCAACAGATGGATTCTGCGCTACTTCAACAGATGTCGAATCTGCTCAAAACACAGCGCAGCCAAATCCCAGATCGGTTAAAAAAACTGCTTCGAGACAACCATCAACTGGAACGGGAGTTAGCAGATTTTAAAACGCAATTATCTACCACTCAGACAACTGACTTGACCCAGCATTCAGTCGAAGTCAAAGGCATTAATGTTGTTGCACAGTTTGTCGAAAATCTAGATCGGAACGGACTGCGAAATTTGACCGATGATCTAAAGAACCGGTTAGGGTCAGGAATCGTAGTCCTAGGGACTGGTACGAAAGATAATGTATCCTTGATTGTCGGCGTCACATCCGATTTAACCCCTGGTATCCAAGCGGGAAACTTGATGAAAGTCATTGCAACTTCGGCCGGTGGTCGGGGTGGTGGTCGACCGGAGTTAGCGCAAGGGGGGACTAGCGATTTGGAACAGGCCAAGTCGGCGGTTAGCAAGGCCCCACAGCTAATTGAGGATCTGATATGACAAAACCAAACGATCTTATAAAGGCCAATGCATAATGTCAGCACTTTTGTGGCAAATTCCTTTGGCTGTTGCGCTTTTGGGTTTGGCCTGGTTTTTTATCTCGTTGGCTTTCCAATTGGGAAAAACCTTAAAGTCGGTTGAGAGTGTAGTTGACGGACAGGTTGTACCACTTCTCAGAGAGTTGAACCAAACGACGACTGATCTCAATCGAGATTTACCCCAATTAATCGGCAATTTGAACCAATTGATACAAACTTTGCAAGAGATTAGTACCTCAGAAGTTCAACCAACGCTACATTCGGTGCAAAAGATGACCGAGTTGATGAACCAAAATGCCTCTAAAATAGATCTATTGGTAAATGAAATTGGTGAATTTTCAAAAAATACAGTTAGCCGTGCCAATTACTATCGCGACCAATTGGCGATACCATTGACAGACTTGCTCAGTTTATGGAGCGGTATTAAGGCTGGTTTTGAGCATTTAGTAAAGTGGAAAAATAAGTGATGTAATTTTGAGGGAGGTAAGATTGTGAGCAATGATAAAGACGATGGTGCTCTGGCAATTATTCTAGCCTTTTTTGCCGGAGGGTTAGTGGGTTCGGTTCTAGGGCTTTTACTCGCGCCATTTTCAGGCCGAGAAACCCGGGAACGGATTCTGGACACAACATTGGAGACTAAAGATCGAACTGTTGGGGTGGCAACCCAAGTAAGAGAGCTCGCAGCACAATCGTTTGAAGCAGGTACGCAAGCCTTTCAGCAGCGGAAAGAAGAGGTTGCTATTGAGTTGGACGACTCCGTCGAAACCTCTGAACCAGAAAAGATGGAAACGTTGGAATCCACACCACAGGTACAGGATGCGCTGATAGAAGAACCCACCGCCTAACCTATACTTTATTCTACACTCTCTGAGCCACAGTCTATTCTTCCTCTCGGCCCTGGCCAAAGAAGTAGGTCGTGGCTTATTTTTATGCCACACTTACATATCTTTATTTGTGTCTTCACCTAATGAATCCAGAAAAACTTAAAACGCTGCTGACCGAAGTTCAACAGAGCCAAACCAGCATTGACGACGCACTAGATGTTCTGCGCCGTTTACCTTTTGAAGATCTAGGCTTCTCTAAAATCGATTTCCATCGCCAACTTCGACAGGGTTTTCCAGAAGTGATCTTCTGTCAGGGAAAAACGGTCGATCAGGTGACGGAAATTGCCAAACGCCTGCTCGAAGCCGATCAACCCTTGTTTGCCACCCGTGCTACCATTGAAATGTATCAAGCCATCGCTCAACTGGCACCGATAGCGACATTTAATGAGGCCGGTCGAACCATCAGTCTTCCATCTAACGATCAGCAACCCACTCTTTTGAAAGAAGGTATCTTAGTCGTGTCGGCAGGGACTTCCGATATTCCTGTGGCCGAGGAGGCTGTTGAGACCGCCACCATATTGGGAAACAAAGTAGAACGCCTATATGATGTTGGTGTGGCGGGAATCCATCGTCTGTTGGGGAACTATGAACAATTAGCTGAGGCTAATGTCGTGGTTGTAGTAGCGGGAATGGAAGGCGCACTAGCTAGCGTCGTTGGTGGGCTAATCGACAAACCTGTGATTGCGGTTCCGACAAGTATCGGTTATGGAGCCAGTTTTAGCGGCGTCGCTGCACTACTAGCCATGCTGAACAGTTGTGCTTCGGGCGTTAGCGTGGTTAATATCGACAACGGTTTTGGGGCAGGTTACAGCGCCGCATTAATCAACCGTCAAATTACAGACGAAAAATGAGATGGGCCTCCATCCAATCGTTTTAGATACGGATCCAGGGGTTGATGACGCACTGGCTATTATTTACGCACTCAACCATCTAGATTTACAGGTCCACGCCATCACTACGGTTTGCGGTAACATTGGTGTTGATCAAGCGACCATAAATACCCAAATCGTTCTATCCCTTCTCGATTGTGTGGTCCCCTTAGCTATGGGGCAGAATCAACCCATCTACTATCCGCTGCAGACTGCGCCCCATGTTCATGGCCTAGACGGTTTAGGCAACGTCTCGGTCCAGTTTGAATCTTTAGAAGAGCAGGTGGTTAAAAAGTCGGCTGTAGAATTAATACTCGACTTTGTGGCCAAGTTTCCAGATCAGTTACGGTTGGTCTGCATTGGGCCATTGACCAACATCGCTCAGGCAATTTTAGCCAATTCGCCGCTGATGCGACGGACCAAAGAGATTATCTTGATGGGTGGTGCGTTCGAGCAACGTGGGAATGTGACCACAAGCGCCGAGTTCAATATCTACGTAGATCCACATGCAGCAAAAATTGTATTGGAATCGGGTGTCCCCATTACCATCCTATCACTGGACCTGACTCATCAAGTTATACTCTCAGCAGACCGTCTCCATCAAGCCACACTGTGTAGTAATGCCCCTTGGCGTGATTTCACCTGGTCTATAACCCAACCGTGTATGCGATTTCACCAGCACCAGGAGGGTTTCCATGGAATGTACTTACACGACCCGCTGGCTGTCGGTTACCTGTTGCGGCCAGATTTATTCAAAACAGTGCCAGCGGAAGTCAGAGTGGAAACATCAAGTTCATCAACTCGCGGTATGACGGTCGCTAATCTGCACCAGCAACCCATGACGCCAAATGCTCAAATCTGCGTTGCTGTCAAAGTTGAACAATTCTTAAACCACTTTCTCCAAACGCTATTAGATTTACCTTGACCTCTTGACAAACCGATAAACTTTTTCGCCCGGTTTGATATAACCAAGTTGACGTACTAGCCGCTCCTGCGTTAATGGGTTAGACTCCAATTGATCAACCCTGGTTTTCAAATCATCTCTTTGCTGTCGGAGTTTTTCCAGTTTCGCTTGGTAGTCGGTCCGGAAAGCAATTGCCCGGCGCCAATTCAGGAATCCCTGCCCTGTATGGTAGAGACTGGTTACCAGCAGTACCAGCAGAAAAGCAGCTAAACAGATCCGTAGGAAACGACGCATAACGCTAGTTTTTCGATCGAGGAAGTTATCCCTGGAAGTAACCTATTAGCTTCAGCTTAAGTTGTAGAAAACATTTCGACCATTAAACGTAGCAAGATCTCCGAGTTCCTCTTCAATTCGCAACAGTTGGTTGTATTTGCAGATCCGGTCGGTTCGGCAAAGTGAGCCGGTCTTAATCTGCCCCGCATTGGTGGCAACAGCGATATCTGAAATGGTTGTGTCTTCTGTTTCACCAGAACGGTGTGAAATCACGGCGGTGTAGTTGTTCCGTTTGGCCAATTCAATTGCATCTAAGGTTTCGGTCAATGTTCCGATTTGGTTAACTTTAACTAAGATCGAGTTTCCAATTTGACGCTCAATCCCTATACCTAGTCGCTCAGTATTAGTAACAAACAGGTCGTCACCAACCAGTTGTACTTTGTCTCCTACGTTTTCGGTTAGGAGTTTCCAACCTTCCCAGTCGTCTTCTGCCATACCGTCTTCGATGGAAATAATCGGATATTTTTGACATAGATCAGCATAGAATTGCACCATCTCCTCGGGTGATTTTTCAGGTTTGGATTCCGCCTCCAATAGATAAATTCCGTCTTTATAAAACTCGCTAGAGGCTGGATCCAAGGCAATCAGCACGTCATCACCCGGTGTATACTTGGCTTTTTCAATAGCCTCAATAATCACTTGTAAAGCCTCTTCGTTAGACTGTAAATCCGGTGCAAACCCACCTTCGTCACCAACGGCGGTATTGTAATTTTTAGCTTTTAGTACAGCTTTCAAATGATGAAAAATTTCGGTTCCCATTTGAAGAGCCTGGCTGAAATTGCCTGCACCAGCCGGCATAATCATAAATTCTTGCAGGTCAACGTTATTGTCAGCGTGAGAACCTCCGTTGAGGATGTTCATCATTGGGAGAGGTAATTCTTTTGCATTGGCTCCACCGATGTAACGATAGAGCGGAATGTCAAGACTGTTAGCAGCCGCTTTGGCCACCGCTAGAGAAACCCCTAGAATCGCATTGGCGCCGAGTTTCCCTTTATTGGTTGTTCCGTCGAGTTCGATCATTCTACGATCGATTGTAGTTTGATCATAGACTGGCTCATCCATCAGTTCCTCTGAAATTAATGTATTAACATTATTGACAGCCTGACGGACACCTTTACCCAAATATCGGTCTTCTTGATCCCGCAGTTCTACTGCCTCGTGTTCACCAGTGGAAGCTCCTGACGGTACAGCCGCCCGGCCCATCGTTCCACAATCGAGATAAACATCGACCTCGACCGTTGGATTACCTCTGGAATCGAGGATCTCACGACCATGGACCGAAACAATTTCGGACATGCTAAGTCTCCTTTATATTTTAGAGAAAAGGCTGATTCAAAGCCTAATTTTTGATATTAATTTCTAAATATTTATCTTTAACTTAAAAGTGATCCCATAAATCTGGGTTTTCGGTTAAAATCTCGGGACCGTCCGACAGGATGGCAACAGTATGCTCAAAGTGAGCGGAAAGGCTCAGGTCGGCGGTAACCGCAGTCCAGCCATCCTCTAGGGTTACCGAATCTCCAGTGCCAACATTGATCATCGGCTCAATCGCTATCACCATACCGGGTTTCAATCTTGGGCCGGTTCCAGGAACCCCTGAATTGGGAACTTGTGGTGGCTCGTGCATACTCCTACCGATACCATGTCCTACAAAGTTGTGCGCGATGTGAAATCCGTGCAACTCCGCATAGGCTTGGACGGCATGACACACATCGCCCAAACGGTTGCCGGGCTTAGCTTGTTCGATGGCTTTATAAAGTGATGTTCTGGTGACATCCAGCAATTTTTGGGCTTCAGCCGAAACTTGACCAACTTTAAAGGTAAAAGCGTTATCTCCATGAAAGCCATTCAGAAAGATAGCAGTGTCGATGCTGGCAATCTGTCCGCTTTGCAAGATCTGGCTTTCGCTTGGCACACCGTGGACGATTACTTCGTTAATCGAGGAACAGATTGTCGCTGGGTAAGGAGGATGATTGGGTAATTGATAACCGAGGAAGGAAGATTCTCCTCCCAATTCTTTGATCGTTTGACAACAAATCCGATCTAGTTCAGCAGTGGAAACGCCAGGGGAAACAGCTTCTCCAATGCGTTGTAACATGATAGCGGCAGTTCGACCGCTTCCCTGCATTTTCTCAATATCTTTTTTGGATTTTAACCGAATTCGATTTCTCATTACTTAAAGTTATAATTGCGCAATCTACTCTCAATGATACGATTCAAGGCCACCTTTTGGTTTCGTAGAAGTTACCGTCAGGCGTAATTTTGATGAAAGGTGAATTCTAATTGCCAGGTGATACGATATTGCCAATTAAGGTTTGTGCCGTAGCCGAGTTAATCTGAACCAACACAGTATCACCAACGTTGGCACTTAAGCGAGGAAAGACAGTTGTCTTAAAACTGCGCGTTCTACCGAAGAAGTCGTCAGTTGACCTTTTTGATTCCCCTTCAACTAGCACTTCAACCGTTTTACCGATTAATGCTTGGTTGATTTGATGGGAGATTTGATATTGTTGCTCAATGATGCACTGTAGCCGCTCGATCTTCACTTTTTCCGGCACATCATCGGTCAGCGACTTGTGGGCTAATGTACCTTCTCGATCAGAATACTTAAACATAAAAGCGGAATCGTAGCGGATTTCAGCCATCATGCTGTAAGTCTGTTGAAAATCTTCTTCAGTCTCCCCACAGAAACCGACAATAATGTCGGTGCTTATGGACAAGTTGGGCATTCGATCTCGCATCTGGGCTACTAAATCACGGTACTCGTTCGCCGTGTAAGTACGTCGCATAGCTTGCAAAACTCGTGTTGATCCTGATTGCAGCGGTAGATGAATCTGTTGACAGACTTTGTCGCAGTTTGCCATCGCTTCGATCATCGGTTCTGAAGCATCATTGGGATGAGGCGAGGTGAAGCGGATTCTCTTCAGCCCTTCCACTTGATTTAGGGTAACCAGAAGATCCCCGAAATCATGTTTCCCAGCTTGATAAGAATTAACCGTTTGACCGAGTAAGACAATCTCTTTAAACCCTTCATCGACCAGCCGGTGGCATTCTTCAGCCAGTATCGGAACAGAGATACTTCGCTCTCGCCCACGTGTGAAGGGAACCACACAAAAAGTACACATCTTGTCGCAACCCCGTTGAATCGTTAGCCAGGCGCGAACCCCATCCTTGCGAATCGGTGCTAGATCGGCATAATCCTCGCTTCTGTCGAGTTTTAGTCCCACAAACGGATCTTTAGATCTCGCAGCGTGGATTGCTTGTGGAAGACTACGGTAAGCGTCTGGACCAAGAATAATATCTACAAATGGTGCTGCTTCGATAATCTGCTGACGCAGATGCTGAGCCATGCAACCACAAACGCCCAGAACCGTATCCGGTTTTCGACGCTTGATGCTGTTAAGGTGTTGGAGACGGTGAAAAACCTTCTCTTCCGCATTTTCTCGAATTGCACAAGTGTTGATAAGGATAACATCCGCATCCTCCGCCCGGTCCAGTAGATAATAACCAATACCTGATAAAATACCAGCCATGAGTTCGCTATCACTGACGTTCATCTGACAGCCGTAGGTTTCGATGTAGACAGTTCCCATCACTTGTGGCGATGCCATCCCTTTACCAAGGGGAGTGGTAGCTGTCTGAATAGAATTGTAGAGTGGCAATTTTCTTCTCATTAAGAATTAAGAGGACTGGTAATTGTCTGGTCTGTAGTCGAAAGTGAATAGGATCGAAGATGTAAGTTTGCGGGAAATTAAACGCAGTTTCAAGCAATCGGGTGCATAAAAGAAAAGAGAGAAAAGCCCGGTACTATCTGGGAAACTCGCTGTTTTGCTTGCAGCAGTGATAGCTAACCCCATCATGAAAAATCGATGATAGTAAGACATCTAGAATAGAGCCCGCCGTATTTGCCGCACAGCTTGTCGGATTCGGTCCACATTTTCAACTAGCGCAATCCGGACGTAGCCTTCACCATTGTGGCCAAAACCGGCTCCAGGTGAAATACAAACCTCCGCTTCGTCGAGTATCTTAGTAGCAAATTCCATTGAAGTCAGGTGCTGATACGGTTTGGGAATTGGTGCCCAGACAAACATTGAAGCACGCGGCAATTGCACTGACCAGCCGATGCGATTCAATCCTTCGACCAGAGCATCACGCCGTTTCTGATAGGTTTGCGCATGCTCTTTCACTAGGTCTGGTTCAGATCGTAAGGCGGTGATACCGGCCACCTGAATCGGTGCAAAGATTCCGTAGTCGTAATAGCCTTTGATTTGGGCTAAAGCGTCAATTAGCTCTGCGTTCCCGACAGCGAAGCCACACCGCCACCCCGCCATATTGTAGGATTTGGAGAGAGAGAGAAACTCTATCCCTATATCTTTAGCATCTTCAATCTGTAAAAGGCTGGGTGCTTCATAGCCGTCAAAAACGATATCCGCATAGGCTAAGTCGTGAACAACCACGATCTGGTTCTTTTTGGCAAAATCGACGACCTCTCTGAAGAAGTCCAGATCGACTACTGCTCCTGTCGGATTATGTGGAAAACTCAGGATTAACACTTTGGGACGAGGCCAGATATCGCGTGTAATCTCCGACAGACTAGGCACAAACTGGTTTTCTTCATGCAGGGGAATACTGACAACACTCCCGCCTGCTAAGATGATGCTATAAATGTGGATTGGGAAAGTTGGGTTTGGTACCAAGACTAAATCACCTTCGTCGATCAGTGCCAACGCCAAGTGAGACAAGCCCTCTTTGGTACCGATTACAGAGATCGCCTCGGTATCGGGATTCAGATCAACCCCAAAGCGGCGCTGATAGTGCCTGCAGATCTCACGTCGCAAGTTAAAAATCCCTTTTGATGCTGAGTAGCGATGATTTCGTGGGTCTTGAACTGCTTCGCAGAGTTTATCCACAATTGGTTGTGGTGTTGGATCGTTCGGGTTGCCCATTCCTAAGTCGATGACATCAATGCCCTGTGTTCGGCGCTCGTAGGTCAACTGCTTCAATTTACCAAACATATAGGGCGGTAAGCGGTCTAGACGTTTTGAAAAGGCGTTCATCCTATAGCCTCCGAATTTCGATTAGCAGGTTTCCTGTAGTTCGACAAATCTAACATTATCTATTTGGTGCAAATTCGCCTGGAAGTACTGAACTGCACTTTGCCGGATTTTGACCTGGATCACCACATCTTGATCGTAGATGACATTGACAATCTTCCCTTGTAACCTTTGGGTCAATTTGTAAATCTGATCAACTCGATCGTAGCTAACAGTAACTTTCAATTGTCGATAGTAAATCTGAGTACGAATTTTGGCCTGGGCCAGGCACTGGCGAGCACACTTGCCGTAAGCGCGGATTAGCCCGCCGATGCCGAGATTGATTCCACCATAGTAACGAACAACCACGCATATGAGATTCGATAGATCTGAGGATTGAAGTGCGGAGAGAATAGGTGGGCCGGCCGAGTTGGTTGGTTCACCCCCATCAGTGGCGTACTCTCGTTGTTGCAGGCCTAAACCGATCCGGTATCCGTAGCAATAGTGAGTAGCATTTGGGTAATCTCGCTGTGCTGAAGAGACAAAACCTTTAACCAACTCAATAGATGCTATCGAGTTGGCAAGTCCGATAAAGCGGGACTTTTTAATCACTGATTTTGACGTTGTCATATCAGCAATCGTACTATATTCATCTATCAAGAGTTGGCTGGTCATGGTGACTACCCCAGTTGGATAGCAAAGGCCAGCATCGAAGTCCCACGAGTAACAGTAACGCGTTGAAAAAGCTCCGGTTCTGGTTGAAAATAAGGCTGATAGTTAATCGTTAATTGTGTTTGGAATATCTGCCAGGTTAACCCAAATTTCAATCCCTCCATCCGCCACAATCGCCGGGTCGATATAGTTTTGCCATCGGTCAAGTTGTGAGCCACCTGTTGTTGCCCCTCCACCCATCGAACGTAACCCAACCGCAAAGCCAGTAGATCTTTATACTTCGCTTGGCTGGTTAGGTCGATTTGCAGTCCATGTTCAAATTGAGGTAGATGTGCCAAGCTAAAGTTCAAATCAAAGTCACCGACTTCACCTCGGTAAAGGCTACTGACAATCACATTTGGCTGGAGTTTATCCGGAACTTCCGGGTTTTGAAAAGAGAGACCGTTGCTCAGATTTCTGACCATGACGCCGACCTGAAACTGTGGGTTGATCGTCTGTACCAACCCTAAATTGTAAACATAACCGTGTCCTAATTGTCCAACGTAGTCAACTTCAGGTGCTAATTCCACTTTTGAACGTAGCCATTTTGCATCCAAACCGAATGCTAGGCGTGGTACGATTTTCAGCGCGTACCGTAACCCAAAGGCATGATTTGAACGGCGAAAGGAACTGGCCGCTTTACCTACGTTGGTCATTCGGCTAAATGGACCATAATGCTCAAAGGCGAAGTCGAGGCCGATAATGCCAATATTCTTTATCGGCGTGGCGAGGCTCCATCGTTCGTACCCCCCAGAAACTAGATCATATTGCTGGCTATCGACTAACTTCCCCTCCTGATTTTGCTGTGCTAATTGTGAAATCGAATGGGGGTAACGTCCAACAGCAATTCGGGTTTGTAGACCTACTTTAGGGACAGAGGCAATTGTTGCTGGATTATCATAGAGTAATGAACTTCGGCTAAACTGCCTTAAAAAGTGACCTGTAGTAGACTCTATAGCTATTGGTTCTGAAATGGATACGTCAACCTGCCCTTGAGTCCAAGACCAACCGATTAATAGGTGAAAAAGGAGGTAATAAGTCCAAATTTTCATCAAAACGAGGTTTCGACCTGTTCAGGGTGACCAAGCAGAATCACGTTAGCAATCGCATAATAAGCGGTGTGGGAGAGGGTTATCATGTTGTCCGTAACGCCAATTTTCTCTGCGTATCGTTTGGCTCCGTTGGAAAGAGTCAGGATGGGTTTTCCCAATTTATCAGGTAATACCTCCACATCTTTCCATCTAATATCGTTAATTAACCCTGTGCCAAGCGCCTTAAAGGTGGCCTCTTTAGCTGCAAAACGGGTGGCTAGTTTTTGATAGCGCAACGGCGGTTCTCCGCTATAATTTAGTTCTCCTATCGTATAGATACGTCGCTCAAAGCGAGTTCCCCATCTTTGGCAGGAGGTGGTAATCCGGTCGACTTCGATAATATCGATACCAATACCAATAATACTGAGTTGTGAGTCGTGCCTCATTATGGGAATTAATGGGTCGCTTACCGTCAGCGACAGATTGCGTCGGTGACTTTCACCACACGTTTCACAGTTGCCACATCGTGAACCCTTACAATATCTACCCCTTTGGATATTGACCAGGCGACGGCTGCAGCGGTACCTTCATCCCTTTGATCGGCGGGTAGATCCAATATCTGTCCAATGAAGGCTTTACGCGAAGTCCCAATCAGCAGTGGACGTTTCAGTTGGCGAAAGACCTCTAAATTTCGTAGTAGCTGAAGGTTGTGATCAAACGTTTTACCAAAACCAATTCCCGGATCTACAATAATTAGATCTTCTCTAATTCCTTTATCGACTGCGTGATTGATTGCTTCCTTTAACCAGTCGTAGACTTCGGTGACGACGTTTTGATAGCTGGGCGATTTTTGCATAGTATTTGGTGTGCCCTGCATATGCATCAATATTACACTGGCATTCGCTTCGGTGACCACCTCAACCATTTTAGGGTCACCGTAGAGAGCGGTAATGTCGTTGACGAGGTGGGCTCCAGTCTGCAGTGCTTTCATTGCAACCTCAGCTTTGCAGGTATCGACCGAGATGATCGTCTCCGTTTGATCCGCCAGTGCTTGGATCACAGGAATTACTCGTCGGCACTCTTCATCTGCCGACACGGGTTGAGCATTCGGTCGAGAGGATTCGCCACCAACATCGATAATGTCTGCCCCATCGAGAACCATCTGCTTGGCACCAGCGACAGCTATATCGACATCATCATAACAGCCACCGTCAGAGAAGGAGTCGGGAGTGACATTCAAGATGCCCATAACCGCCGTTTGCTGGCCGAAGGTCCACTGCTTATTTCGAAACTCCATCTGATTAGGTCTGTAGATAAAAACAGAGGCAACACTGATCCAATTAGCTTACAATGGATCAGGTTGCCTCTACAGGTTCGTTTTTAAAGTGTAGGCTCTAACTTAGCTAGTGCTGGTTTGTGGTCTAGGACCGAGGACAGCTATAATTTCCTCGTTAATGAGTGTCTCTTTTTCCAGTAGTTCCTCTGCCAAATCCCTTAATCCGTTCGAATTAGAGGTAATAATTGACTTGGCACGGTCATAACAATCGGTCACAATCCCTTGTACTGCGTGGTCGATCTCAAGGGCCGTGCTTTCACTGTAGTCTTTGTGATGTGCCATCTCTTTACCCAGAAATATTTGTTGTTCGTTTTTGCCAAAAGCCAGCGGCCCTAATTCGCTCATTCCCCATTGCGTCACCATCTTACGAGCCAGATCTGTTGAACGCTCAAAGTCATTTTGCGCTCCAGTAGTTTGTTCATCGAACTTGATTTCTTCAGCAACTCGCCCACCCAAGAGGACGGTGATCTGTCCGATCAAGTACTTCTTACCAAAATTATGTCGTTCTTCAGTGGGCAAAGCGACAGTAACTCCCATCGCTCGTCCACGTGGAATAATGGAACACTTATAGTTGGGGTCACTTTCTGGAATAAAGTGATGGAGAATCGCGTGTCCCGCTTCGTGATAAGCGGTAATTTCTCTCTCTCTCTGACTAATGACCAGACTACGGCGTTCAGGTCCCATCATTACCCGATCCTTAGCCTCTTCAAAACACTCTAGATCAACACTCTCTTTATTCTGTTTAGCTGCTAGGAGTGCAGCCTCGTTAGCCATATTAGAGACATCTGCGCCAGAGAAGTTTGGTGTTGCTTTGGCCAGAATTTTTAGATCTACATCGTCGGCTAGTTTGAAGGGGGATTTGGTGTGAACGGTGAACAGTTCTTCACGCCCCTTGACATCGGGCATGTCGACCACAATCTGGCGGTCGAAGCGTCCTGGTCTAAGCAGTGCTGGATCTAATACATCAGGCCTATTGGTGGCTGCGATTAAAATCAACCCTTCAGAGCTATCGAACCCGTCCATACTGACGAGCAGTTGGTTGAGTGTTTGTTCTCTTTCGTCATGTCCGCCACCGATTCCAGCACCGCGGTGGCGGCCTACTGCATCTAGCTCATCAATAAAAATGATACAGGGGGCATCTTTTTTGCCGGTCTCAAATAGATCCCTGACACGAGAAGCGCCGACCCCAACGAACATTTCTACGAAGTCAGATCCGCTGATACTGTAGAATGGAACCTCGGCTTCACCGGCAACGGCTCGCGCCAAAAGCGTCTTACCTGTTCCTGGCGGCCCCATTAGCAAGACCCCTTTTGGAATCCGTCCACCCAACCGCTGAAATTTCTTGGGATCTTTCAAAAACTCGATTACTTCCACCAGTGCTTCCTTAGCTTCATCGCATCCAGCAACATCCTTGAAAGTAGTGTTTGTCTGGCTTTCACCATGAAGTTTCGCACGGCTTTTCCCAAAAGACATGGCTCGATTACCCGCCCCCTGCATCTGCCGTGAAATAAAGATCATAATGCCAAGGAAAAGTAGAATTGGCAAGACGGTCGAACCGACAAAAACCAGCCATTGTGGAAAGTTAGAGGACATTTCGTTATCGAAGCGAATCTGATTTTCTATCAGTTCTTCTTCTAAGGGATAGGTGGAATAGACATCTCGGCTCGTTTTGAAAGAACCATCCCAGTTAGTGTGCGGTGGGTTGATGACATGTCGCTGCCCCGAATTGCTGAGTCGGCCACGAATCCAATCTTTGTCAATTTTAATTGCCCCTTCAAAGAGGAGGTGACTGTCATCTTTCCGGATGAGAGAGTAAAATTCAGAGGTTTTTAGCTTATGCTCAGGCGGTTTGGGATCCATAAGCCGGTAAGTGGCAAAGACAACAATGCCGATTAAGACGAACCAAACGATTGCACTCTTTGCATTTTTTTTCACTTACAACTAAACCTCTTTCCCACAGGGCCGAACAAAAACTTAGGTGTTGAACCAAGCTATTTAGTGGGCTAAAGTATAACAAAACCCAACCTTGAATATCAAATTAAACTAAAGAATCGGTCGACCCATCATCCCCTCCGGAATCGGTGTTCCTGGTGGGGATAGGATGGTGAGGACACAATCAAAAGGATGCAGATCTAGCCGTTTTCTGCTACTTGATCTGAAGGTATTTTCATAATGAAAACTCCTTCGTGTGCATGGTTGGCATCGTTTGGCCCAGTATCATTTTAGAATGTATGAATCTGATTCAGTCCACACTGCTAATCGACCGCCAATACAGATTACCAGAGTAGGTGATCAGATCTAGTGGAATGTTCCGACACTCGACATATTAAGAAAGCTAAGAAAGCATAAAATCCATGAGGGATGCGATCTACGCCCATTTCCACCACCATGCAAAAATCCTACGGCTTGGTTTGTACCAGATGCTGAACTAGGGTCTGTTAACACTAAGAAAAGAAATCCGGTATAATGGGCTATGATGGAACTAACACAGGAACAATATCAAGAAATAAAGCCGTCTTTACCCGTCCAAAGAGGAAAGGTCAAACTATCCAATCGGAAACTTCTGAATCGGATTTGGTCTGTTGCCGTGCAGGGGTGTCAATGGAGAGGTCTTCCCTCTAGGTTTGGAAATTGGCCTCCAATCTACAGGGAGATGTACTGATGGGCCAAAACAGGGGTCTTAAATGGCCGATTTGAAGCCTGGCCAGCAAAGAATATCATTCCAGTCAGGATAGAAGGCTATTGATTAGATAGCAGATCCGTGAAAGTGCATCCTGATGGAACAGGAGCATGAAAAAAACGGCCAGCCGTCGATTGGAAAGTCAGGAGGAGGATGGACCACAAAAATCCATCTGCTGGCCCAAGATACTGGTAGGGCAATAGCTTTTCGACTCTCCCCCGGCAACTGTCATGATGCGGCTGAAGGAGAAGGCTGGTTGAAAGGCATCGATTTCCCTTTGGCTGGCTGCCCAATGATTATGGATCCAGCAGATGAAGGAGATACGGCTCGACCGCCGGCTTTAGACTTGATCTTCTCGGCTGTTATTCCTGCCAAATCAAATCGCCTAGATCCTTGGGAGTCTGACCAAGAGCTCTACCAAAAGAGGAATGAAGTGGAAGGATTGTTCAGGGGGCGGAAGGGATTTGGCCGGATCTTCTCTGGCTGGGACCAGCTGGATCGGATGTTTTCTGCTTTCGGGTTCTTGGTGCTGATTGTCGATTCGCTTAGATCGTGTTAACTAGCCCTAATCAAAAACGCTTGTCGGTTATTTGGTAGATCTGAACCAGAAGCCAATCTCTATCTTCCGTGCGAAAGTTGCTAACGTCCAGCATATAGTTATTGATGACACGGTTGACCTCTGTCTTAAAGACTGAGGGAAAGATGAGGGTATTTTCTATCGTCGGGGTCAGGAAGGTTAGGAAACAGGAGACCAAATGGTCTTTTAATGGTTTCGGTGGGTAGGTGACAAGTACACCGACCAAGATCAGACCGTATCGGCTTTTACCACTTAACCCGTTTTCGAAAGCCGTAAATGCCAAGTTGGCCCGAATCCTGGTTGGTTAATACCGACATCCAGGCGAGACAGGTAATCGGTGGATCGCAACTTCTGCAGTTATGCCGGAAATCCCTGTAGGGATTGGGAACTGGATACTGAGCGGGCTATCATCGAATTGGTTGAAAACGAGTTTGACCGTGGCACAACCCAAACCGATGACCAGAACTTTGAAATCCGCTTGCACCGAGGAAAGGAAAGAGGGTTCTGATGATCCTCTTTAAAAATTATTCGCTTTCAATCACTTGGGTATCAGCGATAACTTTCTGGGCCAGTTCGCTTGGTACCTGCTCGTAAGCATCATATTCCATGGTGAAAGTTCCGCGAGCACTAGTGATTGATTTCAAGTCGATTGAATAGCGGAAAAGTTCTGACAAAGGAGCTGTGGCCTGAATAACCTGCCGTTTCCCAACCTGTTCCATACCCACAATCCGCCCACGCTTACTATTCAGATCCCCCATTACATCACCCATATACTGGTCTGGAACTGAGATCGACATATTCATAATTGGTTCTAGCAGAATCGGCTTAGCTGCTTGCACTGCATCTTGGAGAGCTTGTGAACCCGCAATTTGAAAGGCCATATCGGAAGAGTCTACAGGATGGTGTTTGCCATCGTAGAGCGTGACTTTTAATCCGTAAAGCGGATAGCCAGCTAAAACACCTTTCTGCATAGAACTCTGAACGCCCTTCTCAACTGCTGGAATATAGTTACGAGGAACAGATCCACCGGTAACTTGGTCAACAAATTCAAGCTCTTCTTCTAAATCTGAAAGAGGTTCTAGGTTAATCCAGACTTCTCCGAACTGACCTCGTCCGCCACTCTGCTTTTTGAGTCGGCCACGAACCCCGTCAACACGGCCCCGAACCGTTTCGCGATAGGGCACTTTAGGATCTTCCGTGGCGGTTTCAATTCCAAATTTCTCTTGGATTCGCTCTCGAACAACAGTCATATGCAGTTCGCCCAAACCCGATACCAGCAGTTGCCGGGTTACTTCGTTACGGCTAATCTGAAAAGTGGGATCTTCTTCGGACATCCGCTGTAATGAGACAGACAACTTTTCATCATCACCGTCGCGGACCGGAAGAACGGCAACCGAAATTACGGGACTAGGGAAATCGATACCGGGTAGTTGGATTGGATCGTCGGCATTGCAGAAGGTATCTCCGGTTCCAGCCAAGTTCAGCTTAATTGCCACACCAAAATCACCGGCCACAACCTGTGGTGTACTGACGAGATCTTTACCATTCATAAAGGATAGCTTACCAATCCGCTCGTTCTCGTTCTTAGTTGCGTTTCGGAGTTGACTATCACCGGCTAAAGTTCCTGAAAAAACCCGAAAAAACGTTAGACGACCAGAAAACGGATCGGCCAGCGTTTTAAATACTAATACAGATAAGGGGGCAATTTCGGTGGCCTCAAAAGTTGTTTCGCCGTCTTCACTTTCAACCACAACAGAAACGGGTGATGGATAGCAGGTTAGTAGGAGATCCATCAGTTGCCCAACGCCAATGTTTTGAGTAGCTGAACCACAGGTGACGAGTACAAAGTCGCCTGTCGACAAACCACTCCGTAACCCAGCCTCTATTTCCTCACCACTTAGCTCACCCTCTTCAAAAAACTTCTCAATCAGGTCTTCGTCATTTTCAGCCGCCATCTCGGTCAATTCTTCCCTCTGGGCTTCGGCTTGTTCTTGCAAATCGTCGGGAACATTAGACTCATCTAACTGGATTAGATCTAAGACTCCTGTCAGGTTATCTTCGGTACCAATAGGAAGTTGGATAACGGCAGGTCGGGCTTCGAGGATATCCTCAATGGTAGAGACGGCATTCTGGAAATCAGCCCCTTCCTTGTCCATTTTGTTAACAAAGAATAAACAGGGTAGATTGTGCTTACGTGCGATCTCCCACACCTTCTCAGTGCCAGCTTCAACACCAGTGGCGGCGTCGATGACAATAATGACGGCCTCTACCACTCGTAAGGCACTTGCCAAATCGCCATAAAAATCCTCCGCCCCTGGCGTATCGATCAAGTTGATTTTGTGGCCTTTCCATTCAGCTACGCAAATCGAGCAGTTGATCGTCATCTTGCGCTCGATTTCGTCTGTGGCGTAATCTGCCACGGAGTTGCCTTCATCCACACTTCCCAGTCGGTCGATCGTTCCCCCGTTGAGCAACATAGCTTCAATTAGCGAAGACTTCCCCGCATTCGAATGAGCCACGACCGCAACGTTTCTAATATTCTCAGTTTTATATTCTTTCATTCCTTATCCGACAACCCTTCCAACTTAAACTCTTCTTGATGTTATGATAACGTTCTTCCGATTTTATAAACCACTGGCAGATTCTAGCACAGCCCCACTGTGATTTCAAGGTAAACCCCAAGCACTAAATCTTAGGTGCCAATGTTGATAAATTACACCTATGAAAAAGCAATTAAAGTGTTTCGGTTGCGGTTGCCAAAAGCTTGATTCTGTCCGAAGAGAAAAGAAACGTTGCCGCCGTTGTCGTTACGGATGGAAACCTGGTAAATTACCCCGCATTTTACCCGCCAAGAATGGTCTAATCTTTAGCCCTGGTTTTTCGCGTTTACCCGTCATTGCCATGGCTCAGGAAACAGGGAGCCACAGACAACGATTTTACCTGCTTTAACCGATGTCGGAGACAGCTTTCAGAAGGATATACCGGATATCTTTTCCGGCACGGGAGAAGTGGATGAAACCTATATTGGGCACAATGGAGCCACAAAAGACACCGCACCAAAGCCAGTGGTATGAAACGTGG
>JASMLX010000080.1:0-23190 GCA_030748495.1 Candidatus Poribacteria bacterium
CTCAGGGGGGCACTGGTCTAGGCCTGGCTATCAGTCGGCAGTTTGTGCAGGGCATGGGCGGACAACTGGGGCTAGAGAGTCGAGTCGGGCAGGGCTCCACCTTCTGGCTGGAATTGCCATTGCCGGCCACGGAAGCCCCGACACCAGTAGCCGTGGACAGCGTGACGGAGGAGGTCAGTCTAGAGGGTTATCGGGTGCTGGTAGTCGACGACGAGGCCGTCAATCGGGCTATTGCTGGCGGTTACCTGCGGAGGGCCGGTGGCCAGGTGGAAGAGGCGGTCGATGGCCAGCAAGCGGTGGAGATGTTTCAAGCGGCCGAGTACGATCTGATCTTGATGGATCTGCAGATGCCGCGGTTGGACGGTTATCAGGCCAGTCGGCAGATACGGCGGCAAGAACGAATGTTGGATGCTGAAGAGGGTGATATAGAGGCGGCCTCTCCAGTAGTGATTATCGCCCTCAGTGCCAGCGTGGTTGGAGAGATAGCCGAACAGTGCCGACAGGCCGGTATGGACGACTATGTCAGCAAGCCCTTCCGCTGGGAAGAGCTGCAGGCCACTATTGGCCGTCACCTACCGAGGGGTGTAAGCCTGCTAGAGGCAGAGATAGAAAGCGAGGATCTAGTCGTACCTGAGCCGCCAGCAGAGACCGAACTGTCGATCGAGGCAGTAGCTGTGTTCCAGCCGGATCAGTTGATGGAGTTGGGTGGGTTGGAGCTGGTGCAGGAGATCAGCGCCCTGGCCGTCACTAATATTGGACGGGATATGGAAGAGCTGGCCCAGGCCATCCAGGTCGAGGATTGGTCACAGGTCAGCAGGCTGAGCCATCGCATGAAAGGGGCGGCCGCCAGTAGTGGAGCTCAACGGATGTCAGCCATAGCGGCTAGGATGGAAGATCAAGCCCAGAGCCAGGTGCCGGGCAGAGTCAAAGAGATGCATCTGCAACTACTGGTAGAGACCTGGCAGCAGACGCAAACCGCTATGCAGGACTGGTTGGCAGAGATATCGGTCTGATCCGATCTTCCGCTCCGACACCGATTTTGGCGTTTACTGCCGTCATGCCGGCAAACCGTCACATTCTGCCTGCTGAAGCATACTCCTGCTGGTGTTAACACACGCCGGTAGACTGCGATCGTCACCACGAATGTACGCTACACATTTGCTCCCTTAATAAAGAAGAAGATTTAGGTCAGGGCTGCCCACAGTTTTTGTCCGGCAAAACTGGCTAAAATTCGGGCCGAGTTAAACCAAGTTGTTGGTATAATAAGGTACCTGATCAGAGAAGGGGTACAACGTGATCGTCGATACACACGTGCATATCTGGGAAATTGACCCACCTCGTTATCCCATTGGCCCAACCGCACCCGGTTGGACATCTGAACCGGATGAACCAGCAACAGCTGATCAACTGCTGGCTGATATGGATGCCAATAGAGTCGATTGGTCAGTAGTCGTTCAGACTAGCTGGTCTACCTGGGACAATGGCTATATTGCTGACTCCATAGCCCGTTTCCCAGACCGACTGATTGGGCATGGAATGATTGATCCACAGGATCAGCATAATGCCGATCTGGTGGGTTATTGGATGCAAGATCGTGGTCTGCAGGGATTTCGCTTTCACCCCATGTATTACCCGCAACAACAGATCCTAGTGACCAAACAGAATCGGCCATTATGGGAACAGTTAGCCGCTTTGGGGGCCATCGTACAGTTTCATCTTCGTTCCGGTGATGCCGTACAGGTCGCTGAGATAGCCAGTCGCCACCGACAAATGGGGTTGTTGCTGGATCATATGGGTTATCCGGATCTTGAAGCCAAGCCTATAGACTTTGAACCGATCCTTGAACTGGCTCGTTTTGATAACGTCTACGTCAAAATATCGGATGTCAAAGGTCGCTCCTGGCAAGAATTCCCTTTTACCGACGTTCATCCATACATCCAATTATTAGTAGATAGATTTGGTACGGAGAGATTACTATGGGGAACCGGCTACCCAGGCCATCATCGAACCAAGCATAACTGGTTGACGCTGGCCGACGAGTTACGACTTATCCGGCAAGGATTGCCATTTTTAAATCAGCGGCAGCAGGATCAGATTTTGGGTGGGACTGCCAAGCAGTTGTGGAGGTTGGCTTAACCCGCAAATCATCAGTGGACCGGTTAAAAACAACAACGGGAAGCTATTGATAGGAGTGGTAGTAGGAGCCGATTTATTCCGGTCCTGACCTGAGATCTTCCACCTCCGCTGTTAAGCCTAAAAAACGATTGTCTGACAATACAATGTCTCTGGTATTTGGACCAATCCGTATTCCGACCGATTCCGGCTGACTCCGTTTTTCGGTAATCTGATTCTGTTGCAAGCGAATCGATTCTGTTTCTCCCTCTATATTTACCCCTATTCCTTGACCATTGGAACCGCTATTAATAATATCGTTATTTTTCACCAGATTTCGGTGTGGGCAACGACCTCGATTTGGCTCCTGACGAAATAGGATTCCCACCTCTCCGCTGTTCTCAATCCGGTTGGAAATAATTGTATTGTCGGTGTCACGATGGCCGATGGATATACCATATTTACCGCTATCGCTCAGATGGTTGTTTTCGGCGACCCCATGCTTGACTCCCCAGCAGAAAAAGAGGCCAATCTGATTGCCGGCCACCCGATTATTCTTGATGATGGGCCGTTGAGAGCCAGAACCTGGGTGCAGACCTAAATCGGCGTTATTTAAACTGCGGCAGTTGGTCACCTTGACGTCATGACAGATTTGCCAGGAGATTCCGTCACCGTTGTAATTGCGTACCTCGACATTGTCGATCTGAATCTGGTGGCAGTTTTGCATAAAAATGCAACCACCATAGTTTCCATTTAGATTTTGATTGTTGGATTTATTGCCGTCGAGCACCAGATCCCGTATTTTGACCTTACTGATACCTTCGCCACTTATAATCGGAAATAGGGTCGATAGTTGCGCCTGGTGGTCGGACCAAAAGTTCTGTTCTAGTGGCCGGTTCAACCATAAACAGTTGCCGTCTTTAGCCAGGATAGTACGTTTGATAACATTGGAACCGGTATGATGCGGCGATTGGGCGGTTAGACAAACGCCATATCCAACTTCCAGTCCACGACTGTTGGCAACCTTAACTTCTCTATCATACCAATCTGAATCGACGGCCAAAGTCGTTTGCAGCGAAGGATTTTTTATCAGGACTGTCTCTGAACCACTACCCTGGATGAGAATCCGGTTTCGCAGGTAGATCGCATTATTGAGTTGATATTGCCCCGGTAAGATTTTCAACGTGCCGCCGCCCAGAGCAGATAAGTAATCGATTCCAGCTTGAATAGCACGGTCATCACTACCATTGATTTGGGCGTCTTGTCGCCCAACTGTGATTACTAATGAAGTTTCCACCATTAATTCCTTTGCTCAAATATCGAGATTCCAGGCCCTCTTTCTTGCCCCGACTCAAGTTGTAATCGCTCTCGGTTAAACTAAGGTACGGTTTTAGTTATTAGCTCAGGCAATGATTTTACCGGCGCCTCGAGTCAAATTTGAGTTTAGATTAGGTTCCGCTAGCATACAAGAATTGCAGACTTGGGTCAAATTTAGCTTCGGGTCACATTAGTCAAATTAACAGATAAACTTTAGCCGTGGCCGGCAGAGGTTGGTAGGAAACAAGGACCTAATAAAATATACTAAGCGATCACGATCTCTTGGAACTAACAGTTACCAAGAGACCGTGACAGTAGTTTCCAACCTCAGCTAATCCCCAAAACCAAGATCCAATTCCCAGGTTTTGATGAAAAAATTATCCCACTCAATGCTAGAGGGACAACCAACTGAGAGAGTACGAGAGCCCGAGCAAGATTTGTATCGGATTAAAATGTCTCCATCCTGGATCTCCAACATTACGGATGTGGTCATGGATGAAGTCAAAGCCTGACCGAACTGCCCCCTGAATTCTCTGTCTCCCATCCCCTTTCTGGATGCACTGCGGATTAAAATTTGAGACCGGGGTCACATCTCAAGCCAAGCGATTCATCTGGTTTGAGGCCTCAATCTAGAAGGACAGAAAGAAATTCTTGGCCTCTGGATCACCGAAAATGAAGGGGCTAAGTTTTGGCTGAAAGTATGGAATGATCTCAATAACTGAGGGCGGAAAGATGTTTTTATAGCCTGTGTTGGTGGCCGAAAAGGGTTTCCGAAGACCATAGAAGCCGTGTTTCCCAAAGCCCAAGTACAACTTTGTATCGTTGATCTAGTTAGAAACTAGAGCAATTCTCTGATAAATGGGATGATTAAGTCTCCTTCCATCAGTCAACGGTGGCGGAGACTTGAGTCCGTCAAGCGTAGTCTTCCTAAAATGGTTAAACATTGAGGGTCATTTCCAAATGGTGATAGTGTTATGACACTGCTTCATTCGGCTTGGCAGAACATCTCAAGAAATGGTCGATGCCTGTTCACAACTGGAAGAGAGGCCGAAATCAATTTACAGTTATGTTTGAGGACCGAATGCCCTGATGTTAACACGCATTTATAGTGTTAACATCAGGAATACCGTTTTATCCTTTCAAACAAGGGAATAGCGGTGGATGACCTTTGTTCTCTATCATCGATAAGGTAATGTGGAAACCGAGCCTGGAATAAATTGTTATATGAGCCGTATTGAACAAACACCATTATACTTTAAGGAATTGTACTCTGGATAAAGATATAAAAAGTGCTGTTTTTGGTGCTGCTGGAAATTATAGGTGATCATTTATCTCCGCGTACGAGTGAGAAATGAATCAAAATTCAAACACCATGAGAATCCTGAGATTGAGGTAATGGTTGGAGATGCGACCAAGTCTGATGGAAAGAAAAAGAAATAATGTCCAAATGAAAACTTATAGAAATTAGCAGTAATTTCACTTACACAAATGAACAAATTAGTTGACACACTCGGCTGTCAAGTTCCATCTTCCAAAAGCAGTGAGATGTCCCCCCCCCTCCCCTCCCCTAACATGTTATAATTGCATTCACAAACAGGGGGGTTATGGCTCAAAAAAGACGCACTTAACGACACGGAGTGGTGCCTGTCATAGTGTATTGAAAAACGTTGAAACCCTTGCAGTATCAGGGAAAGAGTTATGAGACTTTAACAGAGGAACAGGAACATGGCAAAAGAGTGGGAACTAACAACAGGGGTTACAGACCAACAAGTTGACTTTTACCAACAAAACGGGTATCTGATATTTGGCCGCATCTTTACCAAAGCTGAGTTGGATCGGCTTTACGCATACGTCGATCAAATGATTGTCGACCTACCTGAGAATAAGCGGCCAGAACAGATGGATACGCCTCACTTCCAACATCCATTTTTGTTCAATTATTTAGCCCACCCACGGGTGCTAGACGTAATCGAACGGTTCATCGGCCCCGATATCGTGTTATGGTCGAGCCATTTTATCAGTAAACGATGTAATGATGGACTAGTCGTACCATGGCATCAGGATGGTGTTTATTGGGGCAATCGACTAGAACCGATGGACGTCATCACCATGTGGTTAGCGGTGGATGCTTCGAAGGTGGAAAACGGCTGTATGCGCGTCATTGCAGGTAGTCACAAAGACCAAGATTTACGCTACCAAACGGTTGCCAACCGAAGTGAAAATCTGTTTGGTAGTGAATTGGTAACCGAAGACCGAGATCCGTCAAAAGCAGTCGATTTGGAATTGGCGGTGGGTGAATGCCACTTTCATGAAGCCTTCACCGTTCACGGTTCAAACGCTAATACATCTCAGCAACGCCGGTGCGGTTATACTATGCGCTATATGCCTGCAAGTGTCCGCTGTAACGATGCTAAAGCCAATCTGTCTCACCAGATTTATCTGCTCCGAGGACAAGATCGCACCAGCGGTTACAACCGCTATTCTTCGGTGCCGTCGTTCCCGTCCTAGGGGGTAACCGGTTTAATGGCGTCGTATATCCGGGTATAGGTCTCCATTCGCTCTAAATACCGCTGATGCTGTTGTGGATCGGGTAGGTAGACCTTTTTAGGGTGGATTAGGGTTTGAGCGGCCTCTCTAACGCTGTTATATTTCCCGATAGCGGTGCCAGCTAGAATCGCCGCTCCCATACAAACCCCTTCCGACACATCGAGCGCAACAACGTTTTTACCGAAAATATCGGCTTTGAGTTGAAGCCATTTCTCCGACTTCGCGCCACCACCAATAGCACGAATCTCGTTAATCTCCACCCCGGCTGACGCCAGTAGATTGAGGTTGTGTTTAATCTCAAAGCTGATACCTTCCAGAACGGCTTTTATAAGGTCCGATTTTGTGGTACTCAGTGTTAGCCCTAGTATAGCTCCCTTGGCATTTAGATCTAGTGTTGGCGTGCCAGAGCCTGTAAAGTGTGGCAACAACATAACAGGCGAAGGCTCTTCGGGCATTGAATCCAGAAGTAGATCGTAAACATCCTGGCCGTTGGCTTCCGCTTGGGCAACCTCTGTTTGCGCAAAGTTGTCGCGGAACCAACGTAGAGTTACCCCACCACTGGAGACAAACCCTAGCGTGACAAAGAGACCTTTCACCGTATGTGGATAACAACAGAAATTACCATCGACCATCGCCTGATTTAAAACAGGTTCAGTAAAAGCTGGAGCTATGCACTCAACCGTTCCTGTGGCATCCATGGCATGGCCGTGATCGATAATGCCGGCTCCGAGCGCACCGCAGGGTTGATCGTGCCCTCCCGTAACGCTGACTACGGATTTGGACAGGCCTAGATCTTGCGCTACCGTTGAACTAATTTGACCAATTACGGTTCCTGAAGGAACCGGTTGGGCAAAAAGATCTAAATCTATGTTTGCCACCTCAGCCATCCGTTCTGACCAGCGTTTGTTCAAAATATCAAAAGCCATTGTTCTTGCGGCTAAAGAATAATCAACAGCCACCGGAGAGATGCCGAGTTGATGATAAATAAAATCCTCAAAGCCAAGGAACTTCCGTGTCTGCTTGTAGACCCCGGGTCTTTCCCGCTGAAGCCAGATCAACTTAGCTACCGTGGTGATATCGCTCAACGGCACACCGGTGATCTGCATAATTTCCAGTTTGCTGATTTGCCGCTCAATCTGGTCTGAAATGCCTGTGGTTCGAGAATCGAACGAGGTAATGGCATGATCCAGAATCTGACCCGTTTTTGAGATTGGCGTTACCGCTTCGCCTTGACTGGCCACACTAATCGCTTCTATCGGATCTTTTTGGGTCTGGTTGGCAACCGATCGAATCCCATCCGACACCTTCTGCCAAACCAGTTGGCTGTCGAGTTCAGACCAACCTGGCTGGGT
Organism: Candidatus Poribacteria bacterium; assembly: GCA_030748495.1. Taxonomy (GTDB): domain Bacteria; phylum Poribacteria; class WGA-4E; order WGA-4E; family UBA9662. The sequence continues at coordinate 7,329 of JASMLX010000080.1, forward strand.
GTGGATTAGCGGATATTCACCGTAAGCATGGGCTAAAATCTTACCTTCCTCGTTGAAGGCAATTACTTTGCAACCTGTCGTACCAACGTCAATTGAGAGTAGACTCATAGTTTCTCTCTCTTCTTTATCTTGTCCTATCCGGTTAAAGTTTGGTCGTAATATTCAACCACTAATTTACCAATCGGCAACACTACCATCTTCGTAATAAAACTCCCCCCCCAATTCTTCTTCATCGCCCGCTACCAAGCCAAGCAGATTCATCTTATCCTGTGTGATTCGGTTATCCTGCTCGACCAACTTCTCATCAACTTCAAAGCCCAGGCCAGATGCAGTCGGCAGTTCAATATATCCGTCCTCAACTTGCCAGGACGTTTGGAACAGATCGCTCCCCAGGCCTGCATCGACCTGTTCTTGAATCAGGAAGTTAGGAACAACCGCATCGACCTGCAGACAGGCTGAGAAGGCAACCGGGCCAATCGCACAATGCGGCATGATGTGCATATAGTAGACCTCTGCCATATTGGCAATCTTCTTTAATTCGGTGATTCCACCGGCATGGGCAACGTCGGGCTGAATGTAGGCGGCCGCCTGTTTTTCAAAGATTTGCCGGAACTCCCAACGGGAAAGAAGTCGTTCACCCGTAGCAATAGGGAACGGAACATGATCGGAGACCTGCTTGAGGGCGTCTACATTCTCTTGCGGAACCGGCTCTTCTACAAACATCGGTCGCATCTGTTTCAGTTGGTGGCAAACCTCAATGGCTAATGCGGGCGTCATCTTACCGTGAAAGTCAAAACAGAGCTCGGTGTCGTTGCCAACCCACTCCCGCATCAGACAGGCCGATTCCACAAAATCGTCGATGGTGGCAGGTGGTTCGTGTGCACGCCATTTCCCTCCAGGACCACTTTTAAAAGCGGTATAGCCGCTTTGTTGCAACCACTCCAACCGATTTCTAGCCTGCTCCAGGCTGGCTTCGCTAGTGTTGTGGATACCCCAATGAGCGTAAACTCGGATTCGGTCTCGGACAGCCCCGCCCAGCAGCTTATAAGTTGGAACTTGGTAGAATTTACCCGCAATATCCCACAGCGCCTGATCGATACCAGCTAGTGCTGACATCAATACATTACCACCTCTAAAAAAAGCAGATCTGTAAATATGCTGCCAGTGGTGTTCGATACGGAGTGGATCTTTACCGATTAAATAGCCAGCCAGTTCGTTGACTGCAGCAATTGTGCTTTGGGGTTTGCCTTCTAAGGTCGTTTCGCCCCAGCCAACAATTCCATTCTCGGTGGTAATCTTAACCAACCGCATTCGTCGACGAGGAAAAAATTGTTCGATTTTCGCGATTTTCATGATTCGTTCCCGGTTTTCTATGGCGGAGCAGATCTGCTAAATCAGACTGTGTTTTTCCAGCCAAACCTTGAGGGGGACATCCGCATCTTTGGGGGAAAAGTGACCGTTAGCATTTGTCCCTCCTCCTAAGAGTTGTTGGCGAATCGGATCACTAACTTTGAATAGATCTTCAGGAATCGTCATGTCGTCTTTAGGTCGCAACCATCGATAACCGTAACCATAGAATAGGCCTTTGCGAGTCATCTCTGAATCGTTTTCGGAGCGGGCGTGCCAGAGCCGACGATCAAAAACGACAGCATCGCCCGGTTCAGCTAAAACGACCATCGCTTCTTCTGGCAGAGATCCATCAGTCGGTTTCTCAATTTGATCGCGAAGGTGGCTACCGGGCAAAACGTAGAAATTGCCTCTACCAGGCTGAGAGCAGTCAGAAAGCCAATAAACGATCTTTAGTGATAAGCGAGGTCTTGGACTCGACTCCATTTCGACATTGACCCGACCGCTGTCTTGGTGCCATCCCAGGGAGCGCGGAGAACGATCTGCATCTGCGGGACGGGGTGGTGTAACGATAAGATGCGAGTGGTAGGAGTAGATGTTCCAACCCAGAATTCCCCAGACTTTCGGAAAGGTCACCGGCCAGTCCAACAGGTCGATAAAGATTGGATCATCCTTCAAAAAATTAGGATAGAAAAAGTTCTGATGGGCAGTTAAAGCCGACTTCGTATATGGGTCATACCCTCGGTCCAGATAAAATTGATGGATGGCATCAACTTTGACCTCCAGTTTTTCTGTCATTTCAGGAGGCAATGCATTCTTGACCAAAAAATAACCGTCTTCGTTGAATTGGCGAAGTTCAGCTGCCGTAATTTGGTGATCTATATGATACTGACTGATCATTTTATTTCTCTAGAGCATCCCGGTATTAACAACCGATTATATCACAGATAAGATAATTATCAAACGTTAAACAGTAAGCGGTTACCGTTCGATAGTCGGCACCAATCTTGCGCTTCTCCTCTAGCTTGGGAAGAGGTGCCCATCAACCGTAAGTTCCACATTCTGAACTGCTCTTAGTGTCTAAAAAAGTTGACACCTTGTGTAGGGGTGTGTTAGTTTAGGCATACATTTTGCGGTATGTGCCAACGACGAAATATTGAGTCTCCGTCCAGTATCCGGTAGCGTCTCTTGGTAAAAAAAGTTGAAATTTTCTGCCAAATCCACCGAAAAGAAAATAGGATAAGGGTTCCAAAATTAAATCGGTACAGTTCCCATTAATTCTAAATATGCGAGGATGCCAGCATAAACGCTCCAATGGATTCGATTGAAAATTGAGCGTTCAGTTTAGTAACAGCCGTAGTGTAAGTGAATGAGATCCATACGAACGTTAATTCCCCTTCTCACCTTTCAATTCTTAATTCTTCTCTCTATTCAATCTCAAACCGTCCAAAAACTACAGTTACCCGTCTCTGCTGAGGAATTTGGGAAGGTCGTTGCCATCGATGGAGATACGGCTATCATCGGTGCCCCAAATACCGGCCCGGAACTCGGTTACGCCTACATCTTTGAACAACAGAACAGTAGTTGGGCTGAGACTAAAGAGCTACAAGCTCCTGGCAGTAGCATTAATTTTGGAGCATCAGTCGATATTTCAGGGGATGTGGCTGTGGTCGGTGACCCCGATGGAGGAGATGATGGGAAAGGTCAAGTTTTTATTTTCCATCGTGATAACAACTGGCAACTCAAAGAATCACTGTCTATGCCAGGCCCACTTCTAGATTACGGCGAAAAATTTGGTTTGGATGTGGCCGTACACGGTAAGATCGCAGTTGTAACACTTGCCCATACGCCACCACTTCCTGGCCCTGGCGAAAGCGGAACGCTTCGCTACATTGCCCAAGTCTATGTTCTTGATGATAATTTTAACTACAGTGACGAACGTTCACTGTTTGTCGATAATGACACACTTCAATCGGATGGGTTGAATGCCGATATTTTTAACGACCGAGTTGTGGTTGGCCGTCCTGATGGCGATGTGGTCTATGTTTGGGACCAGACCGATTGGGGAGGGGATCCTACCCAATCCTTGGTAGGTGCGGTGGGGAGTGATTTTGGGGCTTCAGTGGCAATCGAAAATGACTTAGTTGCAGTCGGTGCGCCAGAGGCATATAATGGTTCAGGCGCAGCTTATGTTTTTGATCAACTGATTCAGAAGGACGAATTACGGCCAACCAGATCATACGATATGCTAAATGAGAGATTCGGTTATTCCATAGGTCTAGACGGATCTACTATTATCGTGGGCAACAAGTTCGGTTCTAATATTACTAACACCCTATTCCCCGCAGTCTATGTTTTTGAGGATTTAAATACTACTGGTGTTTGGCAAGAAACGGTACATCACGCCGGTGATAGTAATAATGCTTTTGGTCAAGCGATCGACGCTTCAAGTGGAACGATCCTGATCGGTGCCTACAAAAACAGCTCATCTAAAGGAAGCGTTTATATTGCACCGACGGCCCCACTGATTATCATGACTTCCTGGACTGGAGAGGATAATTGGATTAATTTTGGCGATATTTTAACTGAGCCAGAAACTGTTCGTGAAGGTGTAACGGTCAAGCATAACTATTCTTTTAACACAGACGTAAAATTAGTTGCTCGTAGCCTGCAAGGAACAGGATCATTAACCTTTAACTCGAAGCAACTCGAAACATTTACGGCCCTCAAACCCTACTCCAATTCAGATTCGAGTACTGAAAAGTCAGTCACCCTCAGATTTTTGCCTGCCACCGGTGGAAAATACCTGATCGAAGCCTATAGTGATTTGAAATCCGGTTTGGGATTCTTGCTGTTTACGACCACGACCATCGTTCCCGTCGAGGCTGGCATCACTGCTCCTGAAGCCGATATTTCGGTTGATCCCACTAGCATCGATCTAGGCAACCTCATCTTAGGGCAAGCAAAAAGTCTAACCTTAAAAATTGAAAACAGTGGAACCGGTGAACTCGCCATTTCCAGTATCTCTTTTCAAGATCTGGTTCACTTAGATCCGATCTCTGACCTGAATTCGATCAACCTAGCGGTTAATGCCTCTACCGATATCCCCTTAACATTTTCTGTTCCTGACGATCCTAACGAAACAGGAGATATTTCGGGTAGAATAGTAATTACCAGCAATGATCCAGATCAACCGACTAAAGAACTTACCATATCTGGGAAATCTCAGACTGCACCACAAATCGTGGTTGACGTCACCGAAATTGATCTGGGCACCGTACGCGTTGGAGAACAGCCCTCACAAACGTTGATCATTCAGAATACAGGACAAGCAATTTTACATGTTAGTCATATTACACCACTTGACTTTAATGGGTTAGATCTGACGGATAGCGATCAGGATCTAGGTGGTTTTACAGTTCCTGGGATAAACGAATCAGGCGTCGCCGGTGAATGGAGCATCTCACTCCCACTTGAGCCTACCGTTCGTGGTGTGTTTTCAGGGGAATTGAAGATTTTAAGTGGTAGCAGTGCTGGAGCAGAGACAACAGAACTACTAATCCCCATTACGGGAACAGGTGCCGCTCCCGAGATTACTGTTACGCCGGAACCAGCAGAAATCGATTTTGGCATCGTTGGTGTTGATCTTGAGAGACAGTTTGGAATAACCGTTCAGAACGATGGAGATGCAGATCTAAACCTGACCGGTCTAGAATTAACAAGCCTCGAAGAAGACAATGTACCGGTTCCTTCCAGTGAACGAAACCAGACCCTGACCATTAACTCTACCATAGACTCCAATCCGATTGTTGTACCGAACGCAGTTGTATCGATCAACCTAATCCTGAATGCTAAACGGGAAGGTAATTTCACAGGGCAACTGTCGCTTGCAAGTGATGCCTACAATACCGATAACAAAACGATCCACTTTGAGGTTAAAGTCAGAGATCAATTCATTAAAATTGATGAGGATACGCCATACAGCGACTTCACAGTGGAAGATTTTCAGAAGTTTTACCAAACAGATGTTGACAATTTTAACAGTGTCAAGATCACGGCCTTATCTGAAGACGGAACTCTGAAGTCAAGTGAGACAACCCAGGAGGTTGGGGATGAAATACAAGTGGCGGATATTGACCAGTTGTCATTCCATCCCACTTCAGATTGGCATGGAGACACCACATTCGAGTTTTCAATCAATGACGATAATACGGCCAATCCATTTATCATTATCATTCAACCGATCAATGATGCACCGACTATTGTAGCCGAAAAAGAGTTAGAAACTGCTGAAGACTCGTCGCTATTCATATTTTCAGCTAATTCTCACCTGCAAGATTATTCATATCAGGATGCGGAAGGCCACGAATGGTTTAATATCCAAATTGTGGAACTTCCAGTTGAAGGGACATTAGAGCTTGATGGTTCGCAGTTACAATCTGATGCAACGTTATCGGTTGATCAGATTGAAAGACTCGAATATATCCCCAAAGAAAACTGGAATGGCGAAAATGGCGAAAAAGACACCTTTAAGTTTAAGGTCAATGACAATGCAGTTAACACGCAGGGAGTAGATGGAAACAGCTACAACCCATATAGTGAAGTTGCAATTGTCTCCATCACCGTCAACGCAGTCAATGACGCACCAACGGTTACGGATGCTACCGTATCTACCAGTGAAGATGTTGCCTATACCTTTTCGATCCAGGCATTCAACCAAGATTATAGTGACGCGGAATCCAACACACTGGTCAATGTTAAGATTGAAACCCTCCCTAACAATGGAACCTTGGAACTCACTCAGCAACCAGTAACCGCCAATCAGGAAATTCCTGCTGATCAAATTAGCCAGCTCACGTTTGTACCGATTGCTGACTGGAACGATGAGTCTATTTCTAGCAATGGGGCAAATAATGAAAAAACGACCTTTACCTTTAGTGTCAATGACAATGGGATTAGCCCTAACTTGTATAGTCTTCCACAAACAGTTACCATTGATATCACCCCCATCAACGATGCACCACAACTGCTGATTACCGAGCGAACGCTCTCTACCACTGAAGATGTGGCTTACACCTTTAAAACCGATGATGGGGGAGTATTGGAGACTGACTATACCGATCTGGAGGGCGACCTGATTGCTAACCTACAATTGGTTTCACTTCCAACAGAGGGCACTTTGGCCCTGGATGGGCAACAGGTTAATGTAAATCAGGTAATTCCTGCCAGTCAGGTCTTTTCATCTCAGGGTAAACTGATTTTTGCTCCCGCAGCAGATTGGCATGGGACAATTAGTTTTACCTATCGAATCAACGATGACGGCCAATCTCCAAATCCATACAGCGATCTTGCTACCATCAATTTGACCGTTGAGTCCGTCAACGATCCGCCCGGTTTTAGCTTGAGTACAACTCTGATTGAAGTGGACGAAGATTTTGCTGACACATATACAGTGACCATAACCCCCGGTTCCGTTCCTGATGACGAGCAAGAGCAAATCGTTGCCTATGACCTTTCACCAGATCCAAGTACAATCGATTTTGCTACTGTTTCTTTTGCTGCAGATCAATCCGAAATTACCATTACGGCTTTGGCCGATCAAGACGGAACTCAACCATTTTATGTTACCGCCACGGAAACAGACGCCGATGGAAATGCGTTGTCGGACAATACCTTTCAGCAAACACTGACCTTGACGGTCAATTCGGTCAACGACCCACCTACGGTTCAAGATCAGACCGTTACCACTCAAGAAGATCAGACCTACGAATTTAAAGGCAATGATTTCAAGAACGGCTATCAGGACATCGAACAGAAACAACTGGCCAATGTGAAAATTGTGTCGTTGCCACCAACCGAGAATGGGGTCCTGAAAAAGCAAGATGCGCAAAATCAACCGGTCGATGTAACGGTGGAGTCTGTTATCTCAGAAAGTGAAATTACTCGATTGGGGTTTTATCCTGTAGCCAATTGGAATGGGACGACAACCTTCCAGTTCAGCGTCAACGACGCTGAAGTCGGTACTGCCCCTTACAGCCAACCTGCGACACTGACTGTTACTGTGGAGGCGGTTAATGATGCACCTACGGTTGAAGACAACACATTTACGATTCAGGAAGATCAGGCGTATGATTTCCAGTCTGCCGATTTTCAGAAAAACTATAGCGATGAAGAAAATGACGTATTTGCCAATCTGAAAATCGCTTCGAAACCTGCCGATGGTACTGGGAAACTATATTTGGAAGGTAACGAAGCCTACGTTGGCCAGAAGATCCTCGAGAATGAAATTACAGGTCTGAGGTTTGAACCGGCTGAAGATTGGTCCGGCACAACTAGTTTCACTTTCCGTGTCAACGATGACGGAGCAACCGCTCACCCCGACGGCAATACACAAACAATTACCTTTACCGTAACAGCACAAAACGACCCGCCAGAATTTAGCCTCAACAAAAGTGAGGTTGTCGTCGATGAGGATTTCGCTTCAGCTCAAGTGGTGACGGTTACTTCTGATCCTGTGCCATCAGACGAAACGAATCAGTCTGTTAGCTACACCTTGGATCCATCGACAACTACAATTGCCGAGATCGCCTTTAATTCCAGCACGGGGCAAGTCACCATTACGGCCGAAACCAATGGATATGGCAGTCAGAACTTCACCATTGCAGCGACTGAAACCGAGAATAATAACCCCAACCTAGAAAACAACACTGCCACCCAAGATTTCACTCTAACGATTTACCCTGTCAACGATTTACCCGTAGTATCCGACTTTGGAAAGACGACCGATGAAGATTTAGCTTATACTTTTAGCATAGCCGATTTTACTGATGGGATGACGGATGTAGAAAATGACACCTTGACTCAGTTGAAGATTCGATCGTTGCCTGTGGAGGCAAGGTTGAAAAGTGGTACAGAGGTCATCCTAGGCTCAAACAGGATGATTGCGGCTGATCAAATCAGCCAACTTCAGTTTATACCTGACAACAATTGGCACGGTACTACCACTTTTACCTTCAGTGTTAGCGATGTGGAAGACGCCAGTTCTAGCAGTAACTGGAGTGATGATGCCACGGTAACAATGGTAGTCAATCCGAAAAATGATCCGCCAACGTTTGACTTTGATCCCGCTAATTTGACTACCAACGAAGATTTCACTGAAACATATATAGTTGCCATAACCTCCGGTTCTGTTCCTGATGACGAACAAGGACAAATCGTTACCTATGAACTTTCGCCCGATCCAAGCACAATTGATTTTGCTACTGTTTCCTTTGATAGCCAGCGTCGAGAAATCACGGTCGAAGCCATTGCAGATTTATCTGGTAGTCAAACATTCACTGTTACTGCCACCGAGGTAGATGCCAGTGAATTTGGCATAGCAACCGCAACCTTCACTCTGACAGTAACAGCGATTAATGATCCACCGACGGTATCAGACTATGCGTTATCCATGTTAGAGGACGAGACGCATACATTCAATTCGACGACCTTCACAGCCGACTATAGTGATACCGAAGATAATGCTATTGCCGACATCCAAATTCTATCTCAACCCACACATGGGCAATTACAACTGAATGGAATACAAGTAGAACTTAATCAAGTTATACCTTCCGCTCAAATACCAGAATTGAGTTATGCACCAGAATCAAGTTGGTTTGGTCAGGATGAGTTCAAATTTAGAGTCAAAGATAATGGGGATAGTCCAAATCCTTACAGCGGTAATCAAACTGTTACTATCAGTGTTGACCCGCTCAACAATCCACCTACGATCGAAAATTTTGAAATTTTTATCGAGGAAGATCAGATCTATACTTTCACTCGAACTCAGTTTGAAGAGACCTACCAAGATGTGGAAGACAATGGTCTAGCAAACGTCAAAATTATAACTCTACCCGGTGCCGGCCAACTCCATCTCGGTGAGTTATCACTGACCACAGATGTATTATCGACCGACAATGCAATTGTTCCCGTTGACCAGCTTAACCAACTCACTTTTACTCCACCGCCTAACTGGAATGATCAGGTAGACGACAATGATCAGCAAATAAGCTTCACCTTTAGTGTCAATGATGATGGAGACAGCCCAAATCCTTACAGCAGCAACCAAACCCTTACTGTTCGGGTGGCACCGCTCAATGATCCACCAAGATTTAGCTTGAGTACAGAACTGGTCGAAGTCGATGAAGACTTTGAAACACCTCAGGTGATAATCGTTACACCTGAGAGTATTCCTATTGGTGAAACCGATCAAATTGTTACTTATCACCTCTCCCCAGAGACAGTGGATTTTGCAGACCTTTCAATCAATCCAGAGACGGGTGCTATTACAATTACAGCCATATCAAACCTGGAAGGTGACGAAGATGTCGATGTGGTTGCCACCGAGTACCTGTTAACCCCTGAAGGCGAAACCGAGCAACTGTTAGAAAACGAAACTTTTGAGACAACCTTTACTTTAACTGTCAATGCGGTCAACGATCCACCTGTGATCTCAGATCTAGAAATTACGACCGGTGAAGATGAGCCATATACTTTCGATGATTTAGACTTCCAATTTGAGGACGCTGAAACGGATGACTTAGCCAACGTTAAGATTCTCACTCTTCCGGAAAACGGCAAGATTTTATTCGATGAGGAAGAACTTCAGTCAGAGGGAAACCTCATTGAAATTAACCAGTTAGATCGGCTGGTTTTTCAACCCGATCAAGACTGGTACGGTGAAACACATTTTCAGATTAGTGCTAATGATGATGGACAGACCGTGACGACCATAGAAGATACTCCCTATAGTCAACCGGTAACCGTTACCTTCACCGTCACTTCAATCAATGACCCTCCCACAATTTCCGAGCCAATCATTCAAACCGAAGAAAATTTGATCTATCTTTTTAGTGTTGACGACTTTCAGTTGGATTTCATAGATCCAGAAGGAGATCAACTGGCTCGTATCCAAATTGAAACGTCACCTGAGAATGGGCAACTGCTGTTAGGTGAAGAGGAGGTCGATAGCAGTCAGGTTATTCCAGTCGATCAACTGGATCTACTCCGTTTTTCCCCCAGTGAAGATTGGTTTGGAACAGCCGAGTTTAGCTTCAGCCTGAGTGACGATGGCCCACCACTAGCAGACGAGGATCTGCCCCCGTTTAGTGAGGCCTTTACTGCTTTAGTCGCAGTCACCGAAGACGATAACCAGTCACCGGAATTGACTGCCTTAACGATTGCCTCGGCTAATGAAGGGGAGGAAATCTCTTTTGAATTGGTCAGTTTCGTCGATGAAGATCCGAGAGAAGGAGAAGTTCGTCTGGCGACTATTAATTGGGGAGACGAGACAGAGGATAGTGATGTTGAAGTCACGTTAGAAAATCCGACAACCGGAAAAGTGGTTTACCCTCATACCTTTAAAAATGAAGGACTGTACACCGCCCAAGTGACTGTTTTTGATGGTAGAGGTGGGATTGGATTGGAAGCAGTCGAAATTGAGATCAAGGATGTTCCTCCAACATTTGTCGTTGAGACCACAGAGATCAATGGTCAAGAGGGTCAACCCGTTAACTTAGCCGATTTCAAAGGATCTCTTTCTGATCCAGGTCTGGATGACACCCACAATATCACTGTTGATTGGGGAGACGAAACTACTGACCAAGTTTCGATCGATAATTCGGTTACGCCAGAAGACGTTGGTCAAGCCCTCCTTGCATTGGAACACATCTACCCTGATAGTGCTGATTACACAGTAACGCTAGTCGCCGTAGACACAACTTTGGAGGAGAATCAAGGGCAAGTTACACTCACGGCCAAAATCGAAAATCTCGCGCCTGAGATCGGCGAGATTACGCTGCCTGAAAATGCGGCGGAAGGCGATGAGTTAACACTAGAGGTCGTTGCGACGGATGCCGAAGCAGACCAGGCCACCTTGAGTTATATTTGGGATTTCGGCGATGGGACTCTAGCAACCGAACCGAATCTAGAATCGACTGCTATACACACTTTTCCAGACAGCGGTGACTTTGAAATCAGACTAACAGTGACTGACGACGACGGTGGCACCTCAGAGCAGACGATTCAGATTACCGTCGACAATATTCCGCCAGAGATTACCGAATTACCGGATGAAATTGAAATTGAGGAGGGGGCACCGCTTGAATTAGCCCCCGTAATTGTTGATGCAGGTCAGCAAGATAGTCATACCTTTAGTTGGAACTTTGGTGATGAAAGCCCACTCGTTGAATCTCCAACCGTTGCCTACGCTTACCAAAAAGAGGGTTCGTATCAACTGACGTTGACAGTAACTGATGATAACGGCGGTAGTACTACACAGGAGATCAATGTTACGGTTACTAACGTTGTGGCGGAGATCACCCAAATTGACCTACCCGATAAAATCGACGAAGGCAACGAAGTTGAATTTGCCGTTCAGCTTGAACATCCAACTAACGACTTCAGCAATCTAACCTATATTTGGGATTTTGGTGACGGAAGTGAAGCCAAGCAAAATCCTGATTCGCCTCAGATCACGCATTCCTATGCTGACGACGGAGAGTTTGAAATCCGAGTAAAGGTCGAAAATAAAGCTGGAGATCAAATTGAAAAAGTGGTACAGGTAAAAGTGCAGAACCTGCCACCTGAAATCACCAATTTCGTTGTTCCCGAACAGGCTAAAGAGGGGCAGGAACTAGCCTTTGAGGCCACTGCAGTTGATCCCGCTGGAGATAAAGATTCATTGGCTTTCAGTTGGGATTTTGGTGATGACTCCAAGCCTATTACCGGCGACAAAGTGACTTACGCCTTTGGCGATAATGGTGCATTCACGGTCAAGCTAACCGTGACCGATGACGAAGGTGCCTCTGTGACCAAAACAGCAACCGTTACCGTTGAGAACGTAGCTCCGAAGATTACCGAGTTTGCCAAACAGACTGAGGTCGACGAAGGTGTTCAGATTGGATTTTCGGTAGTGGTCAACGATCCCGGTCGTGACGACGAAATTACTTATGTTTGGGACTTTGGTGACGGGAGCAGCCCAGAAACGGTTGTTGGATCTAACATTTCTGACGTAACCCACATTTATACCGATAACGGTGAGTTTGAATTGAAGCTTTCTGTCAGTGATGACGACGGTGGCAGCGATCAGCAGTCTAAGAAGATTGTGGCTCAGAATGTACCACCGTTCGTGAAGGCAGCTCCCACTGGAAAAACGATTAAAGAGGGAGATCAAATTGTCTTTTCAACAGAGATCATCGATGCGGAAGCCGACTTAGCTACTCTGATCTACACTTGGGATTTTGGAGATGGCTCTGAGATGAAGGAGAGCCAACATGTTGTCGGCCAACCGGTAACGATTAAGCATGCCTATGTCAAAAATGGCGAATTCATAGCCAGGATGAAAGTGGCGGATAAAGATGGTGCCGTGGTCGAGAAAGAGGCTAAAGTGGTGGTACAAAATGTAGAACCGGTGATTGTTAAAGTGCCACAAAGTACAACCGGTGATGAAGGTCAGGAACTGTCTTTTTCTGCAGAAGCAGAGGATTTCGGATTACTGACCTACACCTGGGACTTCGGTGATGGAAGTGAAGTCGCTACAGGCCCCGGCTTGACAGAGGTTAAGCATACTTATCCGGATGATGGAAAGTATAAACTCACCCTCAGTGTGACGGATGTCAACGATGCTACCGTCGCCCGGACAGCAGACGTCACAATTAATAACTTGCCACCGGAGTTCACGGAGGCACCGGAAGATATCACCATTAATGAAGGGGAAACAATCCAAAGAATAGTCAAGGCTATCGATCCAGCGGGTGAAATAGATCCGGTGACTTATGCTTGGGACTTTGGCGATCGGTCAGAAACCGTTAAGGGTCTAGCAGAAATCGAACATACCTACAGAAAACGGGGATCTTATACGGTTGTTGTGACAGCCAAGGACGATGACGGAGGCGAAATTCAGCACCAATTTATAGTTGATGTCAAAAATATCCCGCCAGAGATTAAGTCACTAATCTCCTCCACACCGGAAATTAACGAGGGGGAAGAGGTCGTTTTAACGGCTGAGGCCTCCGATTCTGGCCGTCTGTTATATGAATGGGATTTCGGTGATGATTCGACGGTCATCAGTGGGGCCAATTTGACGGAAATCCAACACATTTTTATGGAAGACGACACCTATACCGTAGAATTGACTGTCACAGATACCGACGAAGCACAGGCGACCAAAGAACTGGAGGTTATAGTTAGCAATCTGCCTCCTAAGGCGGTAATCGAAACCACTCATATAATCGACGAGAAGAGTAAAGTGACACTTGATGCCTCCGGCTCATCTGACCCCGGCAACGATGCGCTGGTTTTTGAATGGGATCTCGATGAAAATGGGCAAGTTGACGAGGAAGGTGAGATACTGATATATGAAGGAGATCAGCTTGGCCAACACAAGATTCTTTTGATCGTTAGTGAAGAAAACAATCCTGAAGCCAAAGACGAAGTCCAGATTAGCATCGAAGTCTTGAATGTTCCACCGGAAGTAAGTGCCGGTGGTCCCTATGCAGGGGAACTGAATGAACAGGTGCCGATTGATGGGGCGACGGCTGGAGATCCCGCCGATCCGACAGGCGAAACTTTCACTTATGCCTGGGATTTAGACGATGACGGTACGTTCGAGACTAGGGAAAAAGAACCATCTTTTTCCCGCACCGAGTCGGGAAATTATAAGATCTCTCTGCAAGTACAGGAAAAAGATGGTGATCCTGTCATTGCCACTACGATCGTTGCCATCAAAAAGAGTGGTAATATAGACCCGGTAGCTGGAAACGATCTGGCTGAAACTAGCGAGGATGAGCCGGTCGTTATCAACGTGCTGGTCAACGATTCAGATCCAGAGGCCGAGGGCCAGGCGCAGAGTCCGCTGAAGGTTATCAGTGCCACCCCGGTTGAAGGTGGGCATGGAACTACAGAAATTAACCCTGATGGTACGATTATCTATACACCGGGTCAGGATGTGGATCAAGATGATTCGTTCACCTACACTATCATTGACCCTGATGGTGGTATAGCAGAAGGAACTGTAACCGTCAAAATTAATCCGATCAACGATCCGCCAGATGCGAAAGACGACGATTTTTCGATTGGTGAAGATACACCGCTTAAGTTCACCATTTTGCAGCTAGTTAAGAACGATGTTGACCCGGATACGCCTGACGAAGAACTAGAATTGGAATCTGTCTCCAATCGGAGTGCAAGAGGAATCACAATTGTCGACAACGGCGATGGGACTTTCGCTTATCAGCCCGAGGAAAACTTTTTTGGTCAGGATTCGTTTTCTTATGTCATTACTGATGGACAAGGTGGAGGGAGCGGTGCCAAAGTCAACCTGACGATTCTGCCTGTGAACGATCCTCCCGTTCCAACGGCGGATTCAGCTGAATTACCTGAAGATACCAAGGGTTATCCGATTGATGTGTTGATTAATGATACCGATGCAGACGGCGACACCTTGACCGTTTTATCAGTCACAGAAGCCGAGAACGGAGTCATAGATCTGGATACGATGATCTATACACCACTGTTAGACTTCAGTGGCAAGGATGAGTTTACCTACATTGTCAGTGATGGCAAAGGTGAAGAGGCTAAAGGTACTGTTACTATTATGGTTACGGCGGTCAACGATTTGCCAGTCGCTGTTAAGCAGTCGATTAATACGGATGAAGATACGCTAGTTGAGTTAACGCTAGTTGGTCAAGATGCCGACAAAGAAGATCTGCTTTATGAGGTAGTACAAGATCCGTTGAATGGTAAGTTAGAAGGTGATTCGTTGGAGCAACCGTTCGCCGACGGTCAGAAGCCGAAGTTTACCTATAGGCCAAACAGCAACTACTACGGAGAGGATTACTTCAGTTTCCGTGTTAGCGACAGTAGTTCGCCCAGTTTAGTAGCTAAAATATCATTGACGATCAATTCAGTTTACGATCCACCCCAGTTTGTTACGCAGCCGGAAGAGCTAACAGGCCAGTATAAAACGGGCCAACCGATTGAAACACTCATCAAGGTGATCAATTTTGAAGAAGAAGAGCTCAATTACACCTCTACCGGACTACCATCGGAAGCCAATATTCAGCTAAGGCCGGTTCTCGGTGGCGTCATTTTCAAATGGTTGCCAACCTATGCTCACGTTGGCATTTATGATGTCACTATTAAAGCCAGTGAGAGTGAACTCAAGTTTTCGATGGAGATTATACCGGTCAACCGCACACCAATCTTAGATCCGATTGGCAATATCGTCGATAATTCTGACACTCCAAGTATTTCCGTCCCGTTAACCGCCTACGATCCTGATCCTGAATCACAACTGACCTTTGTCATTTCCCGACTCGGTGCGACCGGTGGGAAACCTCAGGCTAGTACGCCGACCCTCAAGCCAAATGCGGAAAAAGGGGGGACGGATGCTACAGCATCGCTGATCTGGGAACCTGACATGGCAGAAGATGGCGGGAAGGTAATCGAGTTTATTTTAACCGTTAGTGACGAA
>JASMLX010000080.1:23200-29097 GCA_030748495.1 Candidatus Poribacteria bacterium
AAGCCAAGCGGCAGTTCTCCATTGGGCTAGGTGAAGTCAATACTCCGCCAACTCTGTCGCTCGATCAGACTGTCTATAATGTGAGAGAATCGATCCGGTCTGCTTTACAAGGATCGCAAAATCGACTTTTGGGCAATGCCGAACCGACCGCTGATGATGCGGTTACCATCCAACTTTTAGCCGCAGACGCAGAAAAAGACAACTTTCTATTCGAAGCTGAGTCGTTGCCTGAAGGGGCGAATCTGGATGCAAAAACAGGTTTGTTTACCTGGGAACCCGATACCAAAGCGGGTGATGGCCCTGGTGGTGCTAAGATCTGGACTATTCTTTTTCGGGTCCGAGAAGATAGAACAGATCAAAGGGAAGCCCTCTCGGACGAAATATCGGTCCGAATTCGCGTCAAAGACAGGAATATTCTACCAGTCCTGTTAATGGAGTCAAATGGAAAACTAAAAACTATCGACGAAATTCCCGATCAACAGGCTAACGAAGGAGAAAAATTGGTGGTTTTACTTCAAGCCTTGGATTACGACGGTGACGATATAACCTTTGTTTTGAACGGTATGCCACTCGGAGCTAAACTGGTTAATATTAGCCCGGGTCGAGCACAATTTGAGTGGACGCCACCCTTTGATGCTGCAGGACGCGAGCCAATCGTAGTGACGGTTAAAGCGCTAGATGCCAAGGGTGCTGTTACCACCAAGGAACAATCTAAGTACCCGAACAGCATTCCATTTACAGTAATAGTTAAAAACACAAATCAACCACCACAATTGATCGGTGAATTGGTTGATCAAACCATTGATGAAGGGAAAGCCTTGCAGTTTCCAGTAGTATTCACCGATCCGGATTTAATTGAAAATCCGGATGAATCGATTACTTTAACACTGGAAAATGCGCCGCCTGCGGCTGATGGTAGGGTAGCACAAGTCATCGATAGTGGAGATGGAACAGGAACGTTCAGTTGGCAAACCACCTTTGATTCATCAATTCCGGAGGGTTATCAACCGATTGTGATTGCTACCGACAGTCAGGGAGCGAGGACAGAGATTCTGTTTCAAGTGATTGTGCAGGATGTGAATCGCCCACCTCAATTCGACCTCATAGAAGTACCGCCACGGATTGTTGAAGGCGATGAAATCATTATTCCACTTCTGGCTAAAGACCTCGATGACCCAGATGAACCGTTGCGTTTCGCTGCTCGTGTTAAAGGAGGCTATCTCAAAGATCGATACCAGATTGCTGGTCGAGATCTACTCGTCTTCACTAAAATCGGCGATGCTGAAACCTATACGGTTAAGCTAACGGTTTTCGATACTGAGAATGCGAGTGCTGAAACAAAAATCGATCTGGTTATCCGTCCACGCAATCTGCCACCGACAATTGCAGATCTGCCACCGACGATAAACATTGTCGAAGGTGAAACGGTAAAACTTGCAGTTCAAGCGGTAGATCCTAACGATCATACACTGCAGTCTAATTTTCAGGTAGAACCCAAAGCTATTGGGGCAACTTTTGAGGCAGGCGTCTTCAACTGGGCGTCCAAAATCGGTGATGTTGGTCAATACAAAATTACTTTCAGTGTGGTGGAAACCGAGACTACAGAAAAGTTTAAAGCCATTGTCAGTACTCAATTGGTAGTAATTGAGCGTGGTGATATCAACTTGACCAACGCAGATTTAGTTGGGGCCGGTGGTACAGTAAAAATTACTTTTGACCTTGAAGTTGGGAAGGGTGGGCGAGCGGATATCAATTTGGCGGTGGAGACCAGAGGGGAATTTATACCGCTCGATACCTTGAGCCAACTCCAGACGACTCCAAATGTGACTTATGACTGGGATACACGAGAAACTAAAAATAGTGTGCCCCCTCTCGGTCTGGAAGACCGCCCCTACTATCGTATTCGACTGGTTGCCACTGACGGTGAGGTTTCCAGTCCACCAGTTATTATTGGTCCCGTATTAATTGACAATCAGCCTCCTGCGGTCTCTCTGCCTGAAGGGCAACCTGAAATAATCGAAGCGGGAACTGGAAATGTGGCCCATATTGCGGCGGTTGCAACCGACAACGACCAAATCGGAAATTTACGGGTTGTTTTTGTAGATCGAACCGAAACAGCTACCAGGATTAACAAGCAAAACCTATACGAAGCACCGGTAGTTGTTCCGGCCAGCCCACTGGATCTGCTTCGCGCAGCGGGAATTACTGAAATTACCTTGGAGATGCTGGCCAAAGGCATCGACTATCCCTACCGGCTTGAAGCCACCGATCAGGCGGGAAATCGCACCCTATTTCCCAAGCAGACAGATGAGCCACTAATTCTTAGGCTGCGGGATGCGCTACCGCCCAAAGCTGAGGTTACGCCTAAAGATATGACCGTTAGCCAAGGTTCGGAGGTTACCCTCAATGGTCGGGACTCCAGTGATAACAGCCAACGTGTGGTCGAATACATTTGGGATTTGGATGATACCGATGGCATCAACTTTGATGGACAAGGAGTTACAGGCAAAATCGTTACTTTTGTTGCCACCAAATCAGTTGCTGTTTCTCTTCGAGTCAAGGATCCAGCTGGAAATACAGGAACAGAGTCGATCCAAATCACAGTAGTAGATAAAACTCCACCCGAACCTCCGACTTTTAAGCGGTTTAAGCCGGCCATTATTTCGGAACGACAAGCTCTGATTCAAGGAACTACTGAACCTCGTGCTCAAGTCGAAATTTCAGTTCAAGGTACAACCGGTCTAGTTCGCAACGTGCAAGCCGACGCAAAGGGAAACTTTACCTTACTGATCGAAGATCTGGACGATAGCACCTACAAAATTGGTGGAACGGCAACTGACGCCTCAAACAACACTAGCCTTCAGGCCGCACCCGCTACGCTTATAGTCGATACCACACCGCCGGAGGTAAAAATCGTCTTTGACGTTGAACAGGTCCCGGGGCAACAAAACCGATTGCTAGCTGTCAGCGAGATTGCTAACGTCCGGCCGCAAATCCCAATTGAAGTGACCGATCGAGGTGGCTTAGCCTTTGTAGACCTATTCTTAATGGAAGGTTACGCCGAGGTTTCGCTAGATGGGGGTAAGCGTCGGAGTGGCGGTGGTGGATTCAGCATAACTGAAAAGGTGATTCCTCTTCGCGATTTAGTCGATGGAATAACCTACCAGGTCAAGGTGGTAGCACTCGATCTGGCACAACAGAGAACCGAGACCAAGCTTGAATTTAAGATTAATCGAGAGGCACCCGACCGAACTGCACCACAAGTCGTTTTCACTTCACCGGGTATTGAAGGCATGTTCACAGGTAATGCGAATCTGCCGATTCAGGCCAATCTGTCAGATGCCGAAAGCGGTCTGGATCTGAATCTAGAGAATATCCAGGTCGGTTTAGTCCGAACGGTAGATGCTGAGCCTATTCAGATTCAACCTCTTTCCTTAGATAGCAGTGACATTAAAGCGGCCACAATCATGACTTTCCCGGTTGAACCGCTTCCGACCGGGCAATACACAGTCTCCGTTAGTATTAAAGACTTGAATAACAACGCTAAGCGGATCGACCGGTCTTTCCAAGTGTTAGGGGTTCCACCAGCACCGACCATCCCTCAACTTAACCGGCTGCAAGACGATGTGGGTAATGAAACCGTCAGTACAAATTCGGAGGGCATTGAAAGTCTACGGTCGGACTCGGCCGAATTTACCAACACCGCTAAAACAACAATTGAGGGCCAACTCGATATTACCTATTTGCCAGGTGGGGGAAGTGTTGAGTTTTTTGTTAACGGTAATGTTGTCGCCACTGCCCCGATCGACGCAGTAACAGGCAACTACATTGGTAGAGTTCCACTAGTCGAGGGAAAAAATGAAATTATGCTGGTGGCGGTAAATGCCATCCGTAAAAAGAGCCAACCATCTGTGCCCACATACCTGATTCTGGATACGCAATCGCCAATAGTTGAGGCCTTGGAACCAGCTAATGGATCGATACTTCGCCATGTTAGCGAGATACGAGCCATCCTAAAAGACTCGACCGTAGTCTCTACTGCTATTAGCGGGGTCGATTTCGCCTCGATCCAAATTTTTCTCGACAATCAACCGCTAGTGGCTAACGATCCTAAAACGCCAGATGTTGACGGCTGGCAATACGACTCTCTCTCAGGTCAATTTATTGCTGCTCTCGCTGAACCTTTTGCAGATCAGTCAGCACATACGATCAAGGTTCAGTTGGCTGACCGACTAGGTAACTTCGTGGTTCGAGAAACTAACTTTAAAATTGAAACCGATTTAGAAGACACAACTCCACCTGTTATCTCTGGATTAAGCCCAACAGCCGGCGCGACTCTCAATGGAGAAGACCTAGCCGAACCCAGCTTCGCTTTGCGTGGAGCCGCCTACGACATCGAAAGTGGATTGGCAGAGGTTCAGATCCGACTCGATGGGAAGACTATTGACTCGAAAGTTTTTGCCTACCGTAATCAACAAAAGTTTGAAGATCCGGGTAAAATCGAGTTTCGACCAGAATCAATTACCGATGGCCACCACCTGTTGACCATCTACGCCAGAGACAAGTCCGACAATGAGAAACTGGTGCATTCCAAGTTTTTTGTTGATGCTGCCACCCTAAAACCTGTTTTTGATCCGATTCCTGAACAGCTAAATAAAAGGCGAGTTAAACTGGAAGGCACAGCCGAGCCCTTTGCCGATATCCAGATACTGGTAAATGAGAAACCGGCGGGAACGGTTACCGTCGATGAAAATGGTCGATTCACACAACCAGGGTTGGCCCTAGATGAAGGTTCAAATGTCATCACTGCCATTGCCAGCGACAAGGGAAATAATGTCAGTGATCTAGCTGATCCTTTGGAAGTATTAGCCGATATTCGAGCACCACTGGTTGGGAATCCAGAGCCTAAACCCGGACTGAATTTAAAACAGTCAGTTTTTACGATCGGCGCAGATTTAGGGGATAACCCTGGAGGTAGTGGGATTGATATCACCAGTATTCAACTGGTGTTGGACGGGAGCAAAAATCTGTATGAGTTTGAGTTTGATGAAAAAGCACAAACGCCGGTCCGGATTAGCTATACCCCATCGGTAGACTCCGCGGAACTGACCGAATTTTCGGAAGGAAAGCATACTTTCCGATTAGTGGTATCGGATCTAGCCGGTAATACAACCACATTTAATTCAGGCCAATTCTTTGTTAACTTTACACCACCGACGATTGATCAAAACCTACCGAAAGAGGGTGATATTCTTTCCAACGGCGACATTGAAATTACGGTTGTTTCGGAGGAAGAGGACCTGGCCGAACAAGCCTTTAGCCTTCGCTTATTTAATGCCGGTGGCGAAACAGTAGCTACTGATGAAGAATACGATCCGCTCAAAGGTCGACTACGCGTTAAACCACAAGCACCGTTAGCCGATGGTGAATATTCCTATCTTGTTTCCGTCGTCGACTTAGCTGGTAACAGATCAGAGAAAACCGTTAAGTTCAAGGTCGATTCTGAAGCACAAGATGATAGCCCACCAACAATTATGCCACAGTTCCCTCAACCGGGGCAGGAGGTCAGCTCAACTAATTTCATGGCTATGGAGTTCCAGGTTGTCGATTCTGATAGTCAGGTTGGTTTCGAAGAGATGAGTGTTGAAATCAATGGGGTGGTCTACAACGAACTTTTTGGGGCAGGCAGTGCGAACCGTTTTAACCGTGATACAGGTGATGTTGTTCTCTATGCCCGCTTGCAGTTGGAGTTAGGAGGGCTAGAAGATCCGCTCGAACTGGGAGGGCTAGAAGATCCGCTCGAACTGGGAGGGCTAGAAGATCCGCTTGAACTGGGAGGGCTGGAAGATCCGCTTGAACTGGGAGGGCTGGAAGATCCGCTCGAACTGGGAGGGCTG
>JASMLX010000081.1 GCA_030748495.1 Candidatus Poribacteria bacterium
GTGCCGTCTGGAATGTGCACGATAAGAAAACGAAGCAGATTAAGCCCAAGTCGGAGTGGATTATTGAAGGCGAGGTCTATGAGGCGATTATTAGTCTGGAAGAGGCGGAGCAGGCTTATCAGAAGGCAGAAAAGAACAAAATGCGAGGAGTGGGCAAACACAACAAGTATCAACGAGGAAAATACGTGTTATCCGGCTTATTGAAGTGCGCCCATTGTCAGCAGAGCTTTATTATTGATTCCAACCACCGGCGTGGCAATTATTTCTACATTTGTGGCCAACGGAAGAACAACCGTAGTTGCGACAACGACCTGTGGTTACATCGGGGTAAATTGGAAGAGCTGGTAATTGGTGAAGTGCAACGACAAATCCTGCAACCGGGCAAGTTGGAGGAGTTCTACCATCAGGTAAAGGAGGGACAGAAAGATCTGCGGGCGGAATCAGGGCCGCGTTTAGGCAGTCTGTATGCGGAGAGACGGCAACTGAATAATCGACTCAATCACTGGCTGGACCTGTATGGAGATGGAGAGATGTCGAAGGAGCGGTTGAAAGAGAGAAGCCGGGAAGCAGAGGGTCGATTGGAACAGGTGGAACAGGAGATAAGGCAGCTGGAGAGTATCCGTTCGACCGAGACGCCCAATTTGGAGGATTTCAGGCAGGCGCTAGCCGAGGGATTGGAGCAGGAAGCAGAAATTAAAAAATCCATCCTGCGGGACTTAATAGCTAGTATTGAAGTCCACGCGGATGGAAAGTTGGAGATCAACTACCGGATACCGATGGAACCCGGTTTGAAGAACATACCCCGTACGGGATTTGAACCCGTGTCGCCAGCGTGAAAGGCTGGTGTCCTGGACCAGGCTAGACGAACGGGGCGAAACGTGAGCCGCACAGGGATCGAACCTGTGACCCTCTGATTAAAAGTCAGATGCTCTACCAACTGAGCTAGCGGCTCTCAGAACCGTAAAATAATACTAAGTTGGCCACGGAATGTCAACCAAAAATCGTCCTTATCCAAATCTGTTACACCTGAGACTTCTGCCAAACTACGAGATGATTGATGCCCTTGACCATAGACTATTTCCTCCATCTCTTGTGCCAGGTTCGGCACTGAACTTCCATCAGAATTTAACGTTGAGCAGTAAATAGAGACTCGAATTGACATGGTCATACTGGAACCAAATCCAATCCAACGACCACCGTCACTCTTTCTGGTGCTGAAAATCACCGCGTGGGCGATGAGCCATTTATCCAGGTGAATCGAGTTTACGTTACGTCTTCTAATATGAAAGACTTTATTGTTATTATGCTCTACCAATCTTCCAAGAATTTGTTAGTAACTTCACCGAAGTAATAAAGTCATGATTAAATTTTGGAAGTGGCCTGTACTTGACCCGTTTCCAGAGATGGGATATAATGCGCCTTTTACCATAAATAGATCAAGCATCGTTTTAATTGGTCAAAATTATCAATAAAGTAGTGGAGAAGATCGATTGTCCAAGAAATGTTATGCTCGTTATCCGAGCCTATATCAAGATCAACTGGTTTTTGTCGCCGAAGACGATTTATGGCTGGTTCCTGACACGGGTGGGATTCCTCGTCGGTTAACCTCTAATCTGGGTGAAGTCAGCCGTCCTTTGATATCACCTAATGGGGAACAGATCGCCTTTGTCGGACGTGAAGAGGGACAGCCGGAAGTTTACGTCATGCCGACGCTGGGTGGTCCTGCAGAGCGGTTGACCTATCTGAGTGCTGTCAACAGTATTGCCAATTGGCGCGCTGATGGCCAAAAAATTGTCTTTGCCAGTAATGCCGGAACCCCCTTTGGTCGGTCGTACCAGCTTTTTGAAGTAGATCGGACTGGTGGGCTGGCAGACCCACTACCTTACGGTTCAGCCCAAACGATCGCCTTTGACGACAATAGTGGAATTGTAATTGGTCGATTTACTGCTGATCCGGCACGATGGAAACGTTATCGAGGTGGTACCGCTGGGGTATTGTGGATCGACACTGACGGAAGTGGATCGTTTCAGAGACTGATAGATCTTGACGGTAATTTGGCCAGTCCGATATGGATCAATCAGCGGATCTACTTTTTGTCGGATCATCAAGGTATTGGTAACATCTATTCCTGTCTTCCAACGGGCGAAGATTTACAACGACACACCGACCATCAGAACTTTTACGCCCGTAATGCCACCAGTGACGGGCAGCGAATTGTCTACCATGCAGGCGGCGACCTATTTATTTGCGACCCGGAAGCAGACATCATCAGTCAGGTAGAGATCGACTTCCGTTCACCTCGCATCCAAAGAAATCGAAAGTTTGTCGAGGCGAGTAACTATTTAGAGTCCTTCGATCTGGCTCACGGTAACACATCACTGGCCGTTGTCAGTCGAGGTCAAGCCTTTAGTATGGCGTATTGGGAAGGCGCGACTATGCGTCATGGTAAAATCACTACCACTGAGATGGGTGAAGATCACCCAACCGCAACCGTCCGCTATCGATTGGCGCGTTGGTTGAATGATGGCGAACGATTACTGCTGGTTAGTGATGAAGGGGATTCGACAAATTACAAAGGGAACGAACGGCTCGAGATCCACTATCTCGACCCGGCCAAGCCGGCTGAGCGTTTAGACCAAATCGACATTGGTCGGCCAGTCTTAATGTTGGTTTCACCCCAGGCGGACCTGGTCGCTTTGACCAACCATCGGCATCAATTGATTCTAGTCGACTTAGAGCAAAATACCTCGCGGATTCTGGACCAGAGCCCGCACGGGCGGATCGCAGGCTTTTCCTGGTCACCGGATGGTCGATGGATCGCTTACGGTTTCTCCGCCACACAAAATACGAGTGAAATCCGTTTGATCGAGATCGAAACCGGTGAAACCCATACGGCTACACATCCTGTTCTAAAGGACTATCAGCCGGCATTTGATCCAGAAGGGAAATATCTCTATTTTCTTGCCCAGCGCGAATTTAATCCGGTCTATGACAACCTTCACTTCGATTTGGGGTTTCCGCGTGGTATTCGCCCCTTTTTGCTGACTCTGCAGAAAGACCTACACTCACCGTTTGTTGCCCAACCTAAACCCCTGATCGATCCAGAAAAGGAGAAGGATGAGGAGGGGGACAACAAAGACAACGAAGAACAGGTGTCCGACACGGAAGAGACAACCGTCGAAAATACAGATGAGCCGGCTCAAGAGGTAGAGGATCAAGACGAAGATCAAAAGATAGGCGATAAAGACCAAAAGCCGGACGAGGTCCAGATCGATCTGGAAGGTATTCAGAATCGTGTGGTCGCTTTACCGGTGCCTGACGGTCGATATGGAAAAATCGCCGGCTTAAAAGGGAAAATCTTATTCACCTCAATACCGGTAGCCGGTAGTGAAGGCAAAACAGCACTGGAGATGTATGATCTGGAAAAGCGAGATAAAGAGACCGTTGCCAGCAACGTTTCCGACTTCACTATCAGTCCTGATGGTAAAGTATTGGCCTATCGCTCTGGCAAACGTATCCGTGTCATTAAAGCGGGGGCGAAAGCGCCCGATAAAGATGAAACCAGTCGTATCGGCGGTTGGATTAACCTTAGCCGACTCAAAATTTCTATCGATCCGGTTGCTGAGTGGCATCAGATGTATCGCGAAGCTTGGCGATTGCAACGCGACCATTTCTGGGCTGAAGATATGTCAGGCGTAGACTGGGATCAGGTTTACGACCGATATCTGCCTATGGTCAGCCGTATCTCCAGCCGATCGGAGTTTTCAGATCTAATGTGGGAGATGCAGGGAGAACTCGGCACTTCACACGCCTATGAGAGTGACGGAGACTATCGTGGCAATCCACATCGATACGGTCAAGGTTTTTTAGGAGCTAGACTGGCTTTCGATCCGGCTGACAGTAGCTACCAAATCCAGCACATTCTGAGCGGCGACACCTGGCGAGAGGGATACGACTCACCGTTGAATGCGCCAGGCGCCAATGTTTCAGTTGGCGACAAAATTATTGCCATCAATGGTCATTCCTTAGATCCACATACTACGCCGGGCCAACTACTGGTTCATCAAGCTGGCCAGGAGATTACCTTAACCCTAAAGGTAACGAAGGAAGATGAATCCGAAGATCGCACTATTACCGTCAAAACAATTGGCGATGAACGACCCGCCCGTTACCGAGAGTGGGTCAGCCACAACCGACAGATGGTTCATCAACGAACCGATGGGCGGGTTGGATACGTCCACATTCCTGACATGGGCGCTCACGGCTATGCTGAGTTCCATCGTTCCTATTTGGCCGAAGTAGATCGACCAGCCTTAATCGTCGATATCCGCTGCAATGGTGGTGGTCATGTCTCTCCGTTAATCCTGGAGAAATTGGCTCGAAAGCGGATCGGTTACGACCGACAACGGTGGGGACAGCCGATGGCCTATCCTTCCGACTCGGTACTGGGGCCAATGATTGCGGTGACGGATGAACTAGCCGGTTCTGATGGCGACATCTTTAGCCATTGCTGGAAGTTGATGGGACTTGGCAAGCTGATCGGAAAAAGAACTTGGGGGGGCGTGATCGGAATTTCGCCCAAGCATCTGTTGGTCGATGGTGGAAGGACTACTCAGCCGGAATACTCTTTCTGGTTTCAGGACGTTGGCTGGGGGGTAGAGAACTACGGGACCGATCCGGATATCGAGGTCGATTATGCACCACACCATTATGTGGCTGGAGAAGACCCTCAGCTTGATCGAGCCATTGAGGAGATACTCCAACTCCTGGCCTCCGACCCACCGACGTTACCCGACTTAGGGGATCGTCCCAACTTGGCTTTACCGCCGACTTTACCGCCTCGGCCACAAGAAGTAGAGGAAACAGATTAAGCCGACCAGAGAGAAATCTGAAGGCACTGTTAATGACAGTATAGTTGCAGTATACTCAAGTGGGTAGTGGGTGAGATTTAGGCTTAAGTTGTCGACATTCTCAAGCATTACTAATGCATCAGATAGGTGGCTTTTCCAGGACTTGTTATCAGACGATTACCTGCCATAGTTTCCTACACTTTTTTGAACCAGGCTTCACTGTGACTGCTGTTTCACGCACCCAATCCGACTGGTAATTCTAGCCAAACTATCCATTTAAGCACAAAACCTTCGGACGATACTCTCTGGCTGCTACACTCGCTGGACCAGGCAAGTTATCTACTCCCGAGCAGATCCGTGCGGACAGGCAGTAATTTCAGATCAATAATACCTTCAATGTCCCATTTTACCCACGCCTAGATTACTTTTAATATCTCGGGTATATCTTTCTCTTTAGTTCAAATTTTCTGGTTAAATTGACAGTCCTTAATTTTTCTGTCAAGTAATATGTTCCCTCCCCTAAGAATAAAAATCTATTTTCAGATCAATATTCCACCTGAAACAGTGGGGGCTTCACTCCAAATTATATTCACGAAGTGGTTTAGAACTCAAAAAAAGGACACACTTGACGGCACAGAGTAGTGTCTGTTATAGTGTACTGACAATCGTTGAAACCATTACCGTATCAGGGAAAATGGAAGAGTTATAATCGATGAAAGAGTTCGACCGAAACTTTGATATAGTGCCATAGGCCAAACCTGAGATAGAATTCGTTGTAACAACACCTGCTGATAAACAGCTACGAATGAAACCATCTATTGTTGACGAACGAAGCCAGAGTTTTAAGCAACAGGCTAAACAGCGACATAAAATCGTCGGCTTGCAGACCTGGCATCTCAACCTGAATCCATCAGCTATGCCAACACTGGCCTTCTCTGAAGGGGCGGCGGTGCCACCACAACCCAAAGGCCATCATGTCGATTGGCGCGGTCCGTTCGCTACCCAGGCAGGTGCATTGATGGTCGAGATCAGTACAGATAAAGGCTTGAAAGGGTACGGGCTTGGTGGTGGTGGATTGGCGGGAGCATTGGTCATCGATCAGCATTTGCAACACTTTCTGTTGGGCCAAGACCCCCTTGACGTGGTGCAAATCTGGGATCAACTCTATCACTTGACCTCGATTTACGGTCGACGTGGTCTTGTCATCTACGCCTTGAGCGGCCTTGACCTCGCTCTCTGGGATCTGTGTGGCAAGATCCTTGACCGACCCGTTTATAGCCTAATTACGGATCAACCACGACTCGAAATCCCCGCCTATGCTACCGGTACCGCTGTGA
Organism: Candidatus Poribacteria bacterium; assembly: GCA_030748495.1. Classification (GTDB taxonomy): domain Bacteria; phylum Poribacteria; class WGA-4E; order WGA-4E; family UBA9662. The sequence continues at coordinate 6,188 of JASMLX010000081.1, forward strand.
CCGACTATGCGGATCAAGGCTTTACCGCTTGCAAAATTCCACTTAGAGCTGGTGTTGCCGAAGGGGAGTTGGGATGGGAAAAAAACCTGGAAACAGTGCGGCAAGCACGAACCAATTTGGGGAACGATCTAGATTTGATGGTTGACATTTACCTCCGTTGGGATGTCGATTACACACTCCGCTTTGCCGGGTCTACAGCCGACCTCAACTTGAAATGGATTGAGGAACCGATTGCCTTAGACGACTACCAGGGTATGGCCAAATTGGTCCAAGCCGTTGATCCAACCTGGATTGTTTCGGGTGAGCATGAATTTACCCGCTATGGGTTTCGGGAATTACTCCGATGTAAGGCCGCAGACATGATTCAACCTGACATTAGCTGGGCGGGTGGCTTCGGTGAATGCTTACGGATTGCGGAAGAGGCTGCCGAACTACAAATTCCCACTTGGCTCCACCAGGCAGGTACCCCCTGGGGACTACACCTAACGGCTTGCCTGCCTCTACCGTCGATGGCTGAAACATTTGGTCTGGCTACGTCAGTGGTCGATCACGGCACTGAAAGTGAAATTTACAATAAATTAAGACCTGTGCCGACCGAAGGGGTATTTCACCTGGACGGTAAGCCGGGCTTCGGCCTTGAAATCAGCACCGATTTACTGGATGCTTACACCGTGGATCGGGTGATCGTCAAAACCTCCAGTTAACCCTTCATAATACAGAGGTTGTACAGAGTGCAAATCGAATTAACCTACACCAATGGGGAGCATCTCCACTACCTGTTACACATTCCACCCAATTCAGAGGACGGCTTTCATCCATTGATTCTTTTCCTGCATGGAGCTGGAGAACGCGGAGATGATCTGTCGATGCTCAAGAAACACGGTATTCCAAAGATCGTTGAGCAGGACCAAAACTTCCCCTTCATCACGGTCTCACCACAGTGTCCGATAGGATCCTGGTGGACAGAGAAAGTCGAAGTCCTAAAAGGGTTGCTGGACCAAGTGGTTACGAGCTATCCTATAGATTCAGGGCGGCTCTATTTGACCGGCCTGAGTATGGGTGGATATGGATCTTGGGCATTAGCCACAGCCTACCCTGAAGTTTTTGCGGCTGCAGTTCCGATTTGTGGCCGGGGAAATCCGTCGCAAGCCGGCCGAATCAAAGATCTGCCGTTGTGGGTTTTTCACGGTGACAGGGATGTCGTCGTGCCGTTTCAACACTCTCAGGATATGGTAACGGCGTTAAAAGCAGTGGGAAGCCGGGTCCGTTTCACTATTTATCCTGACACTGGTCACGATTCCTGGACCCATACCTACGACAATCCAGACCTGTATCAGTGGTTTCTGAAACATTGTTCTCGCTAAGCCGTTCACAGCGAGAACTGAATCGTCTTAGCATAAGTTGCTGCAGGCAATCTATTCCGAAGACAAGTTTGTGGAGGTAACGACATGGACCGGAAAGTATCTTTTTTAGTGCTATTTGGTATTTTATTCAGTATGTTAACAATATCCTCGGCTCAACTGGTGACCAAAGGGTTGGTCGCCTACTGGCCGCTGGATCAAAACACAGTTGATGGCAAGACAGTCAAAGATGTAATCGGTGAAAACCACGGTGAAATGGTCGGAAACGGGAAAATCAAAGCAGGGAAAATCGGTCAGGCCTTCTCAGGCGATGGAGATGATTCGGTCGATATCCCTGGCACTAAAGCATTAGCGTTTAATGCTGCTAAAGAGATGACAATTGCGGCTTGGATTAATGCTAAAAATGATGAACCCGTTAAAGGCGTTGTGGCTGGCTGTTGCGGTACTATCGTAGCCCAAAGGGATATCAATGGATGGGCACTAAGGTTTGACGGTAGGAATGCTGGACAGGAGTTTGAATTCATCGTTTGTCCCGGTTGGAACGGTGACGGGGGATTTGGCTTTCCCATCAAAAAGAAAATTAAACCAGGCCAATGGCACTACCTAACGGCAGTTGTTAAAGGAAAGGACCAGCTATTATATCTCGATGGTGGAGATGAGTTGAAACTCCAGCGCCCTGAAGGAATCCAGACTAATGGGGGTACTGAGACAGAAATTGGTAAGGCCGGAGATGGTGGATTTGCCGGTTTGATTGATGAGGTCACGATATACAATCGGGCGCTATCTCCAAAAGAAATTCAACAGAACTTCAAAGCCAAAGGGTTATCCGTTGATCCGATGGGGAAGTTGGCTACAAACTGGGCCTGGCTTAAAACTGGTCTATAGGTTTTGTGCCCACAGCAGGTCTGCCCGCTCTGCCTAAATAATCACGGCGGTCACTTTTTTCAGGACGACCACCGTGACTATCTCCAGTGTCAAGACTGCCAGCTAATTTTTGTACTACCTGAATACTTTCTATCAGCTGAGGATGAGAAGGCCAGATACGATACCCACCAGAATTCGCCACAAGATCCACGATACCGACAATTCCTCAGTCGTCTGTTCCTCCCGATTCAGCAGCAGCTATCTCCCAACAGCAGTGGCCTCGACTTCGGCTCGGGGCCAGGGCCAACCCTATCGGTTATGTTTGAGGAAGTTGGGCATCAGATGGCGATCTACGACCGATTCTATGCTGACGATCCCACCGTCTTTGACTACCGATACGACTTTATTACCACCTCAGAAACCGTTGAACACCTGCAACAACCACGACAAGCATTCGACCTGCTGTGGCGATGTTTGAAACCTGGCGGCCTATTAGGAGTAATGACCCAGTTTGTGGGGGATCCAGCCGATTTTAATAATTGGCACTACAAGAACGACCTTACCCACGTCTGTTTCTATGCTGAATCAACCTTTCGTTGGATGGCCGCACTGTGGGTAACCGAACCTAATTTTATCGAGACAGGTGTGGTCCTATTCCGCAAACCTACCAAGAATATCACCGATTAGAAATCGGTGGTGTTCCCACTGTTGGAAACACCACCGTGAGTATTCCAACGATAGTCCTGACCGAAATCCGTTTCTATCTGGGCTAGGACTTTTTTTATATTGGTCGATTCGGAAAATCGTGACTTCCCACTTTCGCGCGAAGTCATCAAGTCGGTTTCGCTGTCAATCCGTGTGAACGAGAGTACCAGGATCTCTAACCTGAGAACACAATCAAAAAATAGTACTCACGTCAAGTTGGACGCAGATAAATAATCGCCTAACTTGCCATCGGTGAGTAAAACTTATCCTTTTACTTTGAAGCCTTGAATCAACCCATTATCACCGTAGTCGATGGCTTTGATCTTCCACCCGCCATCTTTGCCCTTCTCGTACAGGGCTCTATAGTCTTTTGCGTTGACCAGGTATTTGAACCGTCCTTCAGATCTAGCCAACCTTCCACGTTTTTTTTCGATCACAACTGTTTCGATGGTGGTTTCCATCAACCATCGGTTCTTGCGGGCAAAGATAGAGTGCCAGGTAGCCCTGACCTTTTGGCGACCTCGACTGATGACTACATTACCAAAAAAATTGTGCGCCATTACCATTCCTGTTCCCTCAGACCAGTATTCCATCACTGGAACAGCCTCCCTCTGGTTGACAGCACCGTCGTGCGCTTTGTGTAGGGCTCGAATGGCTGTTTCCTCAGCCGCCACATCAATCTCAACGATTGTTGCTTCCTCGACTATACTGCTGGTTGTAGTGGTCGTCGGTTTGGAAATGGTCGCTTCGCTGTCTGAATCTCCGCAGGAAATAAGTGAGCTGGCTCCTAGTAAGAGCAAGAACAGTGAACAAATCAATCTTAGGTGCATTGGTCTCCCAGTATCATAAATTCGTCGTTGCGTCGCTTTTCTTTAGGCTCACATTCTAATCGAAAACCAAGGAAAAAGCAAATGTTTCCTATGATTTGCCTTTAAACCGATATTCTGCTCCCTTGACCTAGACTTTCCAGAAATAGTACTTCATTCCGCCTTCCCAACAACTCAGTAGGGCCGTATGAGACTCATTCAAATTTGGAACGGACTTGTGCATTTGCACGGTGACAAGCGTCTTCAACCAAAATTATTATTGGGAATGAAGAGTAAACAATCCAGATTTTTAAGGTGAGGTTGTTTACTTTTTGTTGGGAGTTGATACCTACCTGTTGGTTCACCTTTGGATATTGCAATATTTTTTATAACGGACACCAAGAGGCGGAAAAGCATGGTAGATAGCCAACTGGCTCAGGTTAAAGCGTTTGGTTGGTTGCCATTGGCAGCCATCCACCTGTTTTTCAATATCTTTTCCCGCCTATCCATATTGATTCTTTGTGGATGGATTATTGCGAATCACAGTTAGCTCAAGTTTTTCTACCAACTAAATAATGTCCGAATAAAAATATCAGACCAGTCACTGACCGGCTCAAAGGTCAGCTCTTTTTCTCCTTGAGTTGAAAGGCTTTGGTTCGAAAATCGAGGGAATGTATCATAGTGTCTATGATGCTATTCTATAATGATTTAGCTCTATCTATCACTAGACACCCTCAAAGGTAAATATAATTCATAAGGTGGATACGGTCGTTCAATTAAATTGAAACTGAAGAATTCAGTATAGAGGAGAAAAAACCAATAACTTCGCTATTCACTATCCCTACATTCACTATTCCTACATTCTATGTTCTATATCCAGTATCGATGTCTATTGAAACTCATAGCTGACACCTTACTCGTAAAAATTGTGAATCACCAGTACGGGATCGGAATCGGGTTCCAACTCGATGGTAACGCTATCCGCCGCGGGCAAAAATTCATTGCGTATTGCCGTTGGTTGATCTGGGTCAATCCACAATCCGGCTAGATCCCAGCACAACCCGCTGGACCTTCGAACCCTAACGTTTCTGTCGTGCGCGATTAATGAAATCCGTTCTGGTTGGTCGTTATTGACCTGACTGCTCACTATTTCTGTCTTGCGTTCAATCCTGACTACCGATCGCGGACGATAAACCGTTTGCAATGGATCTCGCATCTCTACATCTACCTCTGGACAATGCTGATGAACCAATCGCATTAACTTCAGGTTTCCTAAGAAATGGTCGATCTCGTAAAAACGGGGCAGGGAACCGTAAATATGAAGACGTTGACAGCCGAATTGTTCTAAGGACAGCACGGTAGCCAACTGGCCATCCGTAACATCTTTGTCGAATCTACCAACCCATTCAGGAATAGCCTCTATTCCTAAATAATTGGATTGACCTGTTAACAACCCGTCATCGGCAACAGAATCCAGATCGCCAATTAACTGAGTGGGTCGAAAGTTGGAATTGAAAGCCTTGTTCAGCACATCAAAAATACGGAGGCCGCCATCAGCACAGATCAGGGGATATCCGCAGTCTGTTGCTTTCTGGATTACTCGGCGGTAAAAAACGAGTCGATCCAAATCGTAGAACCCGTTCAGAAAAATTAGCCCGGTTTTAGGTGTAGCGTTCTCCATCTGTTTAGGCATCATTGGTTAGTCGGAGGGCAAAACATTTTTCTAGCCGACTGGGACGATAAGACATCTTCACCCGCTTTAAATTTTGCAATCCCGAATCGCCCATAACGTTAATCCACTTTTCTGTGCGTTGGATGCATAATTGGTGAAAAATAAATTGAGCTAGACCTGGATATCGAAGGTCTGCGACCTCAAAAAGAACGCAAAAGGTGTCTGCCCCCAAGGCATAACCCAACGTGTAAGCACAAATACGACAGTCGATTTTCACCACCAGGCCGAACAGATTTATCTTGTCTGCCATCTGTAGTCCAGTTCGGTGGGCAAGAGATGAGTCTTCCAATAATGCACAGTATACCTGGTCTGGAAACGTCTCGGTACGTGAAGTAGACCACTGTTGGTACAATCTCAAACAATCCTCAGCCTTATTGGGGGAGTAGGGGCTTACTTCGGCTAAAGGATAATCGGCTTTGAAAGCGTTGATAGCATGACGCTTGCTCTTATAAGTGTTACCTCTGAGATCAACCAGCTTTTGGCGGCAATAGATAAACTCTGTCTCTGTTTCAGCCGTATGGAACCTTTTAGAAGCAGATGTAGAATTTATACCGGCTTCAGACAACAGTGAACATAGCTGGGTGGGCATATTTTCGATGCGTATGATATGAGGCCGTTGACTCTGGGAGAGCATAAAGTTGAAGGCCCGGTCTAAAACGGATACGAAGTTCTCGGTGTCCGTACCGTTTTTCACTTTTGGATAGCTGTCGTCGCCGAATGGCGCGATAGGCATAAAGTAGTCTTCCGCTTGTTTGGCGAACAGACAGAAGTAGCCATTCCAGATAGCCCAGTAAAAGTCGAAAAAATCCCGCCAAATATAGTGACTGGCAAAGGCATAGGCCGATGGCAGAGCAACAAAGTCTGTCTGAAATTGTAAACGTCGATGGGCCCTGGCCAGGTAATCGGTAAAGATCTGCTGGTCAGCAAGGATCAGTGGGTGGAGCAATTTTGGCAACCACTTTTTCGGTCAGCTTAGTTAACTGTCTAACGACAACTACATTCTCTTGGAAACAGCCGATTAAATCCCTATTCTGGGCGATCCGATTCACAACTATCTCTGATTCGAGAAACGACGAAATGTAGTCTGCATAATGCTGAAAGGATTGAGTTTGGATCTTAGCCTCAGCAAAGGGGCAAATCGGATCTATACCTAACACAACTTTCTGTCCATCGATATCTCTCATAATTGCCAAAGGATAGATCTGGCAATCCAGTGGTCGATGTTCGTAGATAGTACATTGTTGAGTGTTGGGGTCAAAAGCGGGGCAAATGAATAAATCTCGATATGGTTTTAGGCGAATCTGCCGGCTGGAACCATCCCTGCTATTCTGAAAAAGACCAGCCGACAATCTTACTTGAACAGCCTTATCAAACTCTTCTTTAGTAAAAATAGGTGCCAAGTGGCTCTGCTGATCTAAGAAACGACAGCAGACATCACAAGAGAGGCAAGTATGGCCTGGAACAATCTGTTTCAATGTTGGATGTTGTTCGTAGTCAGTGCCCCTGGATATTTTGGTCAACGAGGATTGTTCATTTAACAGGGTCATCTTTCCGACGAGAGGTTGGTACCTTCAATTGGGTCGAGGACATGCTTGGGTGTTGAGAAACTGACCTCAATCCACTGCTCAGGGGCAACCGCTACACCGTTGACCGCCATGTGCCAATGTAGATGTGGTCCTGTTACTTGCCCTGTTGCCCCCATTAAACCGATTTGTTGGTTCTTTTCGACCTTGTCGCCAACTGCAACCTCAATTTCACTGAGATGGTTGTAGCTGGTTGAAACCCCTTGACCGTGGTTGATAATGATACTGTTGCCGTAAATGTGAAGGCGTTCTGCTAGTGTTACCACACCGCTGCTGCCAGCATAAATAGCTGTGCCCGTCTGGTTGGCAATATCGGTTCCCAGATGATGTCTCTTCACACCGGTGTTATATTCCCGGTATTTGCCAAAGGGTGAGGTTAGGGTACCGGGAGCCGGTCGAACGAAGGGGCTTACCCACAGTTGTTCAGCAGTTTGATCAGCTACCGCATAGGCCTTCGCCCGCTTGGCATTATCTTCTAGGCTTTTGGACCTATCGAGCATCACTTTCTGTTTTTCCGGTGAGAGTTTGATGTAACCGCCCTGCTCGAACTCGGTCTCTCCAATTTCCAAAATGAAGACCTGTTCCGATTGATTGCCAGCTAGGTCGGTAGCAATTATCTCCGCGGAGTGATAGCCAGCCTGTTGACTAACACCAACGCCAACCAGACTGCGGTACCAATACAGTTTTTTTTCCGTATCTGGATTAGTGGGCAGCGGATAAAGAGGCAAATTTTTTCCAAAAAGAGTAGCTTGAATCTCTTTTAAAGGTTCATTAGTAACGATAAAAAGGGCCAGGGTATTTCCTTGGGTTCCAACTTTGGGCTTGGTTTTTAGTTTGACTTGGGGCGGGGTTAAGTCGATGGCAAAATCGAGCTGAACCTGTTTCTCGTTTTGTCGGAACGCGTTGTCAACAGCAGTAATTAAGATCCGATGTGAGCCATCGGTCAAGTCGGAGAGATCGTAAATATACTCAGATTTTCTACCTGTTGTCTGTTTTTTGAGGCGTTGCAGTGTTTGCACCGGACCATCGTCGATTTGGAGGTAAAGGTACTTGACACCAGCTTTCTCATCGGTTGCTGTAATTAATAGAGAGACGGCTTCTCGTAAAACCTGACCAGTAGAGACGTTGTCCACCAATAACTCTGGGGACGTTCGATCAAATATCCGGGCAGAAAAAAAGTATAAGATCCAAGCAATCAGAGCGACAATGAGGAACAGGGCCTTGCCTTTTGGTGATCCGGAGTGTCGAAGGGCACGTATAACGCTTAGCATAGAACTTTGATAAGCTGGTTATTATTCCAAACAGGCAGATTTGATTCGCCGCTTAATAGCTTCAGCAACGATGTAAACATCCTCGACTTCAAGCAAGGGATGCATGGGTAGACTAACTACTCGACTGTAAGCTGACTCCGCTATGGGGAAATCCCCCGCCTGATAACCGTATGTTTGTTGGTAATATGGAAACAGGTGCAAGGGGATATAGTGAACGCCACACTCGATGTTCTCCGCTCTCATTTCACGGATGAACTGACTGCGATCGATGTTAAGGTTTTCACAGTCCAGTTGAATGATGAACAGGTGCCAAGCGTGTCGTCCGTCGAGTGGTTCAGTCGGCAATTCGATTTCAGGAATTCCAGCTAGCTCTTGAAGATAAATCTGAGCCAGGTTGTGCCGAATCGCAAGTTGTTTCTCGAGCTTAGCCAACTGGCAAAGACCAATAGTAGCTTGAATGTCACTCATGTTGTATTTGAACCCTTGTTCGGTGACTTCGTAGTACCAGATATCTCCCTGCGCTTGTCGTTGCCAGGCATCCTTAGTGATACCGTGATGACGAATAATTCTCAGCCGTTCAGCTAATTGATCCGAGTTAGTCGTCACCATCCCACCTTCGCCAATAGCCAGATTCTTCGTAGCGTGAAAGCTGAAAGAGGAGAAATCTCCAATATTGCCAATCATATTCTGCTGGTAAACTGAGGAGAGGCCGTGGGCCGCATCATCGATCAAAGCCAAATTATATTGTTGGCTAATCTCGGTCAAAGTCGCCATGTCGCAAGGATGCCCTGCAATATGTACCGGCAAAATGGCTCTGGTTCGAGGAGTAATAGCAGATTCGACTTTCGCCGGGGCCAAGTTTAAGGTTACCGGATTAATGTCTACCATTACGGGTTTGGCACCTGTATAGCCGATTGCCTCTGAAGTCGCTGTATACGTATAAGGAGTGGTGATGACCTCGTCACCTGCTGTCACACCGGAAACATGCAACGCCAAATGGATAGCGGCGGTACATGAACTGACAGCGATAGCGTGTTTAACACCGATGTATTCACTGAATCGCTGTTCAAATTCGCCGGTTCTGGGACCAGTACTCAACCAGCGAGAAGCAAACACCTCGTTGAGCGCAGCAATCTCCGGGCCATCCGCCCCAATCCAAGGCCGGCTTAAAGGGATCAGTTTTTTACTGGCTGTCATGCTTGTTCCGGCTTCCTTAATTCTTTCGTGAGAGGCAAGGTATGAGTAGATACATTGCCTCGGCCATTAACCTCTATCGTCCTACTGCTTTCATCGATCCAACAGAGCTTAATCTGGATGGTATGTTTGGGGAGTTGATCGAGAATCGCATCCGCCCATTCGATTACACAAACGCCATCTCCTTCCAAATACTCGTCTAATCCGAGTTCCCAAACATGATCGCGTTTATCCAATCGATAGAGGTCAATGTGATAGATGGGAATTGGTCCTTCGTATTCATTAATAAGGGTATAAGACGGACTACTGACCAACCGGTCGGCGTGGAGGCCAATTCCACGGGCGATCCCTTGTGTTAGACAGGTTTTCCCCGTTCCAAGATCGCCGATCAAGGCGACAACATCACCAGTGGTTAAAGCTCGGCCAACGGTTTCGCCAATCTGGCGAGTCTCATCTGGGTGGTTGGAGTGAAAGGTCTGACCGGTCATGCAATTTGCCGTTTCTATATCGGCTCCTTGACTAGCCACGGCAACTTTCCGTTGAGTGGAGTGTTGAAAGTTAGGTAATGGAAGGTAGATAAGGCTCAACTTTTATTTTCTACTCTCAAGCCATAGTCTAGCATTCTGGGGGGATGTATCGGCAGAGTAGTCTAACTTTTAGCAAGATCTGATCTGCCCCTGTGTACATCTCATTCGGCGAACCTTCAACTATGCGATTTCCAAGTTCAGCCTGATTTTAGCATAGTGGATAAGAGGTGTCAAAAATTTCCCAACCACACAGGTAGCAGAGAAACCGAACCACTATTTTGACACCTATTAACCAGAGTAGTACGACATCTGGTGGTGGTAAAAAAGTAGGAGTAGGGTGTAATTAAAAATACAATACAGAAAATAAGAACGTGTCCGGTCCCAACCTAATCTCTCAGCAGGCTTAATTTTTCAAGGGACCAAAAATATCAACCTGTTTTCTCGAGAAAAATAAACGACTTCTAACTGTTTAATGTCAGTAAAATCGCGCTAAATCCTCTCAATTTCCCCTTCTTGAAAGGACTGTTCCAACCACGGATCCTTGGTTCGACGGCGAAAGTCGATCACTTTTTGCCGCATCTCGGCCAATATTTCTGCCAGTTTTGGATCCGAAATTGCGCCCGAGGCTGGGATCAGGTTGTTTGATTCGGCAGGATCGTTTACCATATCGAACAAGGCTTCCCTACTTTGGTACAGGAATGACTGTCGTTGACGCTGGCCCAGTAGATCCAGGTTGTCGTCTCGGACGGCCGTCCAGGTAATAGATCGAAACAGGTCGCTGGGTAACGGAGTTTCTAACTGATGAGCTAGGTTGCGGACATATTTGTAGCGCCGTTCTCGCAGAACTCGATAGGGATAGTAGTTGGTGACTTCGTGAAAGCAGTGGGAGAAGTAGGTCTCCTCCCAATCGCCGTCGCCTGGTGCTAAACTATCATCATCCAGGATTGGTAACAAGGATCGACCGGCTAATGGAGGTGCCTCTTCAGGATACTGAACACCGCACCAGTCCAGTATCGTAGGGCAATAATCGACCCAGTTCATCATGGCCTGGTTGTAAATGCCTCGCTTTTGTAAGTCTGGACTCCGGATTACTAACGGGCAATGATGTCCGCTATCGAAACTGGACGCTTTGGCACCGGGAAAGGGCATGGCGTGGTCTGTAGTAACGAATACCAGTGTCTCATCCGCTCGACCGGATGCTTGCAAGGCATTGAGCACCGTTCCAACCACCTGATCCCAGCGAGAGACACTTTCGTAGTAGTCGGCTAAATCAGCACGAGTGGCCTGGTTGTCAGGTAGAAAATTGGGGACAATAATCTCCTGTGGATCGTAGCCAACGGGCCGAATTCCGGCGTGGATCTGCTCATTTCCGTATCCTTGTCCGGCTCGATGTGGGTGGCCACTACCGACATGCAGGTAAAACGGGTTGCCGCCGATCTGTCCTAGAAACTCGGTCACTTTATCGGCCATGTCTTTCGGGCTACGCGCATTAACCTTGGGTTCATAATCAAAAGGATAGACATTGGCAGGCTCGACGTGTTTTTTACCGATACAGGCAGTCGAAAAACCGTTGCTCCTCAGGACTTTAGGCACCGATTGCATCTGTTCGTGTGTCCGAAATCCGTGAATGCCGTGGCAGTGGCCATACTGCCCGTGAGTATGGCTATGTTGCCCGGTTAGAATACAGGCTCGGCTGACCGCACAAGAGGGGCTCGTACAGAAAGCGTTATTAAAAACCACTCCTTGTCCCGCTAATCGATCAATGTTAGGCGTCTTTATCACTTGGTTGCCATAACACTTGGCGAGCCGGCTCCAATCGTCGGCAATCAGAAATAGGCAGCTTCGATAATTTTCCATGTCTCCTCGCTTAATCTGCTATTTTAGAGTTTAAGTTGGAGTCAATTTTTTGGTCTAGAGAACGCTCTAGCCCTTCTTACCTGACTCTTACTTTGACATTACTTGTTTCTGTTATTGACAGACGTGTACTTTAACGGCCCCCAGGCTTTTGTCTGCCGAGATGCGGAAGGCTTCAGCAATTTCGTCAAATGGAAATCGATGTGTCACCAATTTTTTGGCCTCAACCCTACCCGAATCGATCAGTTCAATCGCTGTATCGAAGTCGGTCTGCATATTGCTGAAACCATAACAATTGGAGCCGGTAATGACGATTTCAGACCAAACGACACGAGCTAAGTTAACCTCCAGTGGCTTATGGTAGCCGGCGACCAGAACAACTGTACCACATTTTCGAACCGCATCCAGAGCAGTGTCGAAGTTTTGGCCACCTCCAACAGTTTCAATTACTACATCAACCCCTAGTCCATCCGTTAAATCTTTAGCACAGGTCTGCAGATCGGTCTCTCGAATATCAACTACGTGGTCGGCCCCCAAGTCATGTGCCAGTTGAATCTGTTGGTCGTATTTGGCCGTAATAATCGTCTCCTTAACCCCCATAGATTTTGCCGCAGCCAGGCAAAACTGACCAATCGTTCCACCACCGATAATAGCTACCCGATCCTGGTGAGTAGCATCCGCCTGTGCCACTGCCCGGTAAGAGACCGCCAGAGGTTCGACCATTACCCCGTCCTCAAAACTCATATTATCGGGCAGTTTGAACAGTCCAGAGGTATGAACAGTGGTAAATTCGGCAAATCCACCGTGGGCGTTGTCTGAGATCCAGCGACGTTTCTGACAATGGTTGTAGTATCCTGTTCGGCAATAGGTACATTGTCCACAATGGGAGAAACATTCGGCTGTGACTTTGTCTCCAACTTCAAAGGCGGTGACCCCTTCTCCGACTTCAGCCACGAGGCCACAGGTTTCGTGCCCTGCAGCCACCGTATTGGACGGTGCCCAGTTTCCAAAGTAGTTGTGCAGGTCACTGCCACAAATACCTGTTCGTTTAGTATCCAAGATCACATAACCAGGATCTGGAGCTCTTTTTTTTACCTGTTGGACTTCGATTTGCTTCAAACCCGTATAAATAGCGGCTTTCATCATCTCCATAATAAAAAACTCCCGACACAAAATCTATAATTCGAGAAGTGAATTTCAATCTTACCAGAGACGCAATCGGTCGTCAATGTCCTATGATAAGATCTATTTGTACTTCCCTCTCGACTGTGCTATGCTGATTGGGAAATGTGTTTGATTGGTATTCGGAAGTTGAATAGTAACCTTGGATGCTCATCAAATGAGTAATACGGGAGAAGAGCATGGAGAGAAGACAACTTGGCAAAAACGGAGATCTGGTTTCGGTTATCGGTCTTGGTGCCTGGCCGATCGGGGGTGGAATGGGACGAGTCGAGGAAAAAACCGCCGTTGGCACTGTCCGAACAGCGATTGATAACGGTATCACCTTAGTCGATACCGCACAGGCCTACCGGAGCAGTGAAGCAACGTTAGGAAAAGCCTTAAAAAACGGTTACCGTGAGCGATGTTTCCTTGCTACTAAGGTAAGTGGGAAATACGGTCAATCGGACATCGAAACGGCAATTGAAGATAGCCTTCGTGCGCTAGCCGTCGACTATGTCGATCTATATCAGATCCACGGCTGGAATTCGGAGTATCCGATTGAGGAGAGCATGGAGACAATGGCTAAAGTTCAAGCACAAGGTAAGACCAGATTTATCGGTGTTTCCAACTTTAATGCGGCTCAGATGCGGCAAGCCATGCAGGTAACAACTTTTCATTCCAATCAGCCTAGATATAATATGTTTGATCGGCAGATCGAAGATTTAGATCTATCCTATTGTCAGGAAAACGGGATTGGCATTTTGGCACACAGCCCTTTAGCCAAAGGTCTCTTGACAGGAAAATACACAGTTGGTTATCAGTTTCCACCCGACGATGAGAGATCGCGTTCCCACCGATTTCAAGGCGATCTATTTACCCGATATTTATCCGTAGCCGAAGACTTGCAGGAGATCGCTTACCAAAAAGGGGCTACTCTAGTGCAGCTAGCTATCGCGTGGGCATTAAGACAGTCAGCTGTCACTTGCGTTTTGGTTGGAGCTAAAAATACGGCCCAACTATCTGATCATATAACGGCAGCTAACCTAAAATTCACCACTCAAGAGCTATCTCAGATCGACGAAATTTTGAAGAACAGCCCAAATGGTTAGCATCCTACCATTTATAGGAGTTATTTATAAGAGTGGAAGCGCGAATCAAAACAAAGTTTTCCAAGTAAAAAAAAGAGCCCGAAGGTACCAAATATCGCGCACCTTACCTGGAAAATCCAGATACTGAAAAAACCTAGAAACTCAACTAAATCTGTTTGCTTTGTGCTTGTTTCGGTAACTTTTTAGCTTCAATGGTATCTTCGTTGTCGGAGCCTAAGGTGCCTTCATAGCCATCGACCATTCGTTGGTAGAGTTTCGCTGAGACACAACACTGGTCTAAACAAACCGGTCGTTACGGTCAAGGCTGAAGGCTGTTTTCGTCGCCGACTGACCAATGGTCAAGGCACCTGCTCGCTAGAGGAAGCAGATTCGCCGTTTGTAAAGGCCCGTGCTCCGCACGGGTTCAGGGGGTAATCAGATCCTGACATACACCGAAACCCGTTGTAGCCGTACCTTAGTTAGTGATTTTCAATTCGGTGCTGTATAAGTAGAAATCATCGAGTTTCAATAGTCCAAGTCATAATAGACAGCATTTTAATCCAAGCTTCGGAAAGAGATGTGAATAGCTAGGTGTCATAGTCCGGATTCACCGGACGGAAATTGATGAAAATCACTACCAGAAAAGGCCTGGAACACCCGTAAGTTAAATTCGGGAATTACTGCCAGCAGATGGTCGAAGATATCGGCTTAGATACTCTCATAGTTGGCCCAAACCTGATCACGTCTAAGGACATACATTTCAATAGGTAATCCATGTTCAGTCGGTTGCTGTGCCTGACCAGAAAGGTTATGCTTTGATGAATATCAGGATGGTTATGCAAATAGGCGTCAGCATAAGCCCGAAATATACCAACGTTGGTTAAACGTCTACTGTTAACCAAACTCACCTAATCACCCTGATTGGCGGCATTGTAACGATCGACCTCCTCCTGCTTTCTGCTTAATATAGTCAGCAATGTACTGAATCTCGGCAAATTGATACGGCATCTGCTGGTCACAGAACTTGATCCTCGACAGGTTCAGGTTAATGGTCTGCTTGATCCAACGCCCCCTGATTCCTGCATCCCCCGCCAATTTTTAAGACTCACTGATCAGAGCATAGGTGGGAATAGTGGTGATGGTTTTATCCCAGTTCTGCACCTTAACCGTGGTTAGGGCAATATCCACCACATCGCCGTCAGCCCCATATTTGGGCATCTCTATCCAATCCCCTTTGGCCACCATCCGGTTAGCGATCAGTTGGAGACCGGCCACAAAACCCAACACCGAATCTTTGAAGATCAGCATTAAAAACAGCGCTGAGTGTCCCCAATCCACTTAGCAAAACGGCTACCTTTTGCTCCAAAACAGAGGCGACCAGAAAAGTCCAGCCAAAAACAGCAGCCCGATTTTGATAACCGGCACCACCCCTTTAAGTGGGATTTCATTAGCGGGGGGTGAGAAACTATAGATTCTGTGTGCCAGATTGAGCAGAGCAAAAAGTTGGAACCGACACAAATAATCAGTATCAGTTTGAGAGTGCTGGCGACAATCCCCTGCAGAATCTGCTGGGGAGGACCTGAACCAGCCAGTTTTAATAGAAAGCTGCTATAAACAGAGAGGCATAGAATGGCTAAGAAAAGGGCCAGCCGTGTCGATAGTTAGCGCTCCTCGGTCTCATCTTTGACGATCAGATCCAGCAAGCGAAAGAAGATCTGATAAATCAGTCGGCGACCGATTTCATAAACAGCGACTACCAAAATGAAGCCAAAGGTGACTAGGCCTATCAGAAACCACCACTTAAAAGGTTTTCCAAATCTCTAAAAGAGTATCAACAGGTAAAAGATCAGCTTGCCAAAGTATTAGGGCAGCAGTTCCAATAAGGAGAGCACTTCCAATGAGCCTCTGCTGAGTGAGGACGGTCATACTAGACCATGAAAGTGAAGTCGCTACTTTTTTAGCTTGGGCCGTACGAAGTGGTGGGAGCAACTCAGCCTCAATTAATGATGTTTGCTCTCTTTCCACCCTAACTATTTCCGTAAAGTTTTTATACCCGCTCTGTTTTAGAGTAATTGTGTGCAACCCAACGTCTAAACCTCTTAAAGTAGTAGGTGTCCATCTTAACTGATCGATACCTTCTAGATAGATCCTGACACCTGAAGGGTTGCTCCTAACAATGATATTTCCCTTTCTAGAAAGAGGAACCAACTCAGCTTTAACCTGTACTGTTTGTCCTCCTTTCACCCTAACCGCCCTAGTAAAGCTCTCATAATCATCCAACTGCAGAGTAATTGTATACAACCCGACATTTAAACCTCTTAGATTAGTAGGTGTTCGTCTTGGCTCGTCGATACTATCTAAATTTTGCACAGAATTACTCTGAAACAAGATTTTAGCACCTGAAGGGTTGCTACTAACAATGATATTCCCCTGCCTAGAAGAGGGAACCAACTTGGCCCTAAGCTCTGCGGTTTGGTCCCCTTCCACGCTGACTGTTCTGGCAAAACTCTTATAACCATCCAACTGCAGAATAATTCTATACAACCCGACATTTAAACCCCTTAGAGTAGTAGGTGTCCGTCTTGATTCGTCGATACCATCTAAATTTTGCACAGAATTACTCTGAAACAAGATTTTAGCACCTGAAGGGTTGCTACTAACAATGATATTCCCCGTTTTAGGTTTATCTGGAATTTTAGCTAAACGTGCGTCATACCCGATGGAATGGGTACGTGGATGACTCCCAAAAGCTTCATCAGAAACGGTAGGTATCTGTCGACTCCAATCTTTATAACCAGCCAAAGATAGCTTCAGTTGGTAGTCCATCAAATCAATTTGGGTTTGGAAGGGGGTTTTTCCAACTAAAACATCATCTAGATAGACATTAGCCTTCAGGGGATGTGAGCTAACCCGTAAATTTCTCTGCTGAGGTAACTCGACCTTTACCAAGTTGACATTCTTCAACTCCATCAGCCCTCCACCCACCAACTTGGCTTTCATGACCAAGGTCTCATATCCATCTAATGCCAGCCCCACCTCCACCTCTTTTTGGCGACTAACACCGGTATCAATGCGCACGACGACTGGTGTTTTATCTACCATCTTCTGCTGGTTGATATAAACGGTGGCACCTTGGGGCACAGAACTAACAAACAAGGTAGCTTTGGTCTCGATCGTCTCAAACTTAACAGCTTCTGCTAGTTGATCAGCTTGAATCGATTCCGTCACCACATTTTCGGCCAATACCAGCCTAACTGCCCCGCTTTTCTCCAACCAGGGCGTTTGCTTTTTACTGCGGTAAGTCTGGGCCCACTCCACCACCTTGCCCTGGGTATATTCGGCCAAACCGCTGACCGTTACTTGCCCTTGGCTGTTAGCTGCTCGCCCATTTAATCCTTGCAGCAAGTAATAACTAAAAACACCGTGCCCTTTCTCCGCCCATTCATAAGCCCTCTCGCCCACATTACAAGCATACAAGGTGGCGCTAACGCTCGGTTGACCATTATTACCACTGCGGCGTCGGATCTTGAAGCCTTTGGAGAAATCATCAGTCAATACATTATTTTCATCACTACGGCCTGTTTCTGGGTTATTCCGACAGGCATCAATCACCGTCAATAACTGCTGTGCTTTGACCGAAGATAGAATCTTGTTCACCATATTCAATGGGATGGCACTCTGCTCTAAGGTGTTGGCAGTAGTAGTTACACTGTTGGCCGCTAACAGGAAAGACTGATCTTCTCTGGCGATACCGTGACCTGAGAAGTAAAAAACAAAGGTGTCATCTGCTTTGATTTGGCTGGCCAGAATATCTAAGCGCATGATGACGTTAATATTTGTCGGTTCCATTTGCCCCTCCATCTCATCAGTCATCAAGAAAATCCTCTCTTGCTTGAAGCCCGCCACATTGACCAGAGCATCCCGAAAAGCCACCACATCGGCCACGCAATACTTCAAACTGCTAATGTCATTAAGATAGTTGTTGATGCCTACCAGCAGAGCCCACTTCTCCGCCCGCAAAGGAATGGGCATTACTAGAATCAACACAAACAGGGTCAATAGTCGTCTCATTTTAATTCCTCCAATCTCTATCTCCCCATTTTCTTGGTTACTGTATAATCAACGGCCGGAGACTTACAGCGCACCTGAGATCTGATAGTAACCTTAGGGCAGATGATTAGCAGATCGGTCAGTGTCGACGGTAACAGTTACTATCTCAAAACTTGGTCCGTTGGGCGGATATTCTAGGCTGATGGCAAGACTAAAGGCCCAACCAGCTCAGCCATTTCCATTTCTCTGCCTGTGTCAACCTTCGCCGGCGATTTAAAATCACCACCTCCACTTTTATCAAAAGGAGCCCCTTCAGTGAGGGAGAGGATAGGAGAGGTCCTACTCCCATCCTGACACACATCGAAACCCGTAGGAGTCGCGACCATCAGGCAGAGGATAAGGGTCGCGGAAAGACACCCGCAGGCCGTAAGTACCATCGTACCAAGCACCACCCCGCAACACGTGGCGGTCTTTGTCCTCCTGACACCATTCCTGGGCGTTGCCTGCCACGTCATACAGGTCATATCCATTTGGCTTAAAACTTCCTACCGGGGCGGTGGATTGATCCCATCTATCTTTGCCACCTGTTCCCCTATAGTTGGCATAATCACGGGCCAAACTTTCATCATCTCCCCAGGAAAAATTTTTGTCAACTAATCCGCCTCTAGCAGCGAATTCCCATTCGGCTTCCGTTGGTAGTCTCTTACCTGCCCATTTAGCATAGGCCGTCGCATCATGCCAACTCACACCTACTACCGGTTGGCTGGCTTGGTTGTAAGCAAAATCATTCCGGTATAGTGGTTGCCGATGTCCTGTAGCTTGTACGAACTTACGATATTGAGCGTTAGTTACTTCATACCTATCCATATAGAAGGCTGATGTTGTCGGTCCGGCCGGTATCAGCACCATAGAAGGTTTAGCAACTCGCTCCAGCCTCTTAATTTTCAGTCGCGCTGCTACAACAGCTAACCCAAATTTCCTCTCTCAGACAAACGCTGCATCACCAAATCTCGATTGGTAAAGGCACCTACTACGGTCTGTTTCCGCTGGTTCGTCTAATTGGCCAATCTCTGTTCATCGATGTCGAGGTTAACGGGACTTTCGAGATTGCGGACGACGCCCCAGTAATGGCTTTCACTAATGCCATCAAACGGCTGGCTGAAACGCTCTCTCAGGAATTATCCGTTCAACCGCAATTTAGTGTGCTGTTGCGCAGTTTTCCGGCTGATGACGAACTATTGAACGAAGCCCATTTTCTGCTGCGGGATTCTTTCCAGTTGGATATTGATTTCGACCATGAATGGAAATCGCGCCTCTCGGCTGATGAACAGCAGTCTGTCTTTGGCAATCAAGGGTTGATTCCTCCCAGTATCATAGAAAAGTTGTGTTCTCAGATTCAGCGACAACAAATCCTGCTGGTCACGGTGGAGGCGGTTGACCAGGTCGATGGCATTTATCACTATCAGGCCACGGGACAGGTGTATCAAGCTGGCCAGCGGAAACCGGCCTACACTGTTGTTAGCCGTGGCTTTAGCCGCGACTTACAGAATCAAATTCCCCCTATACTGCTCACCTATCTAATTTTCTTTCTGATCTGCTTGCTTATAACCGGTTTGATTCGTCTGTCGGGCAGTTCAGGCTATTCGCTGATCTTATCCAGCATGGGACAAGATCTGCTGGCTGTTGGTCTTAGTTTTCTGATCGGGGCAATACTGCCCCAAATCCTGGTTGCCATGCTGGATGGCTTTCGCCCAGATGGAGATACCCCACCGCTTTTTGCTTTCTGGTGGTCAAGCCTGTTTGGCTTGCTGCTGTTGGTGCTACCGATCGCCTTACACTGTCTGGTATTGGCGCGTCGTTTGCCGGAAAGCGTTAGAGTTCAACTCAGTAACCGAGGTGGATTGGTCTGTTTGACGCTGGCAATGGGCGGTTGCACCTGCCTGATCAGCCCAGCCTGTCTCTATTTTCAGCTGCAAGCCTGGCAGATTCTGGTTCCCGCTGCGTTGATCAGCGCCAGCTTAGGGTATTTTTTTGGTTGGACGCTGGACGACAGCACTATTCCAGCGGCGGCCATCGGCATACCGATCACCGCCTCAATCCCCTATGGAATTGCCTGTACCTATGCTAATCCCTACCTGTTGTGGGCACTGTTGGCCACCTCTAGCTTGACCGTAATCTTTATCTGGCAACGATTCTATTTACGGACTAGGGAACCTCAAAAAACTGACGACAGCGACTTGGTGGCAGCGACTCTTACTACCTCCGGCCATTTAGAAGGGCGGTTCCAATCTTGTCAGGACCTGGTTGGGTTAATGAAAAAACTCGACTCTCAAGCCGACCCCGTCTCGGTTCATTTATACCGTCATTTGCCGACTACCGATCAGCCGGCCTTATCCGATTATCTGGATGACTTGGCTACAGGGCCATTCCGACCTCCACCTAATAGTCTGCGTAATAGCCTGATCGACTTACTGAACCAGCAACTGGAGCAGATCGACCTCTTCGATCCGCAGCGATTCGCCCATCTGGACCTGTCTTCAACTATACAACTGGTTGATACAGCTGGCGCCGAGCAGCCGGTCATTAGAAAACGAAACCAACAACTGCTGATTGAGGCTTTCCCTAATGAGATTGGTCCCCTGGATATCAGCAGCGGTCCTTCGGACATAGAGGAGCTTAAAAAATCTTTGTCCCAACCTCGATATATCCATACTCGCAGTTATGAAAAAGCGCTGATCCTCTTATCTTCTGTCTTGTCTAAACAGAGCGTCTTTTTAAGTTTGATAGGAGTGAGCGGAATGGGCAAAACGGCCACGGCCCAAGCCTTATTTCAGACCTTAAAACGGCAAGCCGAATCAAGCGGCCAAAGTCTGACGGTATTATCCGGTCACTGTTCCCAACCGCAGAATGACCAAATGGAAGGAGATAGTTCGCCTTTTCAACCCTTCCAGCGAGCGTTGGCTGAGGTCTTCAGCATCGATCTGTTTGCCTCTGTTAAAGGTCAAATTGAGAAGTTAGATCAGGCACTGGACGGTCTGTTCGAATCGATAATCCCATTTGCTAATTTGTTGTTTCCTCATTCAGAGGAGACTGAAGCTCAGGTTGGATCCAGTTCGGAGTTGTTTGTCTCCATTGAGCGGACGCTACGCCACCTGTCAGGTCGAGGCTCTAACAAATCGCCTCAACCGATTATCCTCTTTATTGACGATGTTCAATGGATTGACTCTGTCTCCCGTGACCTGCTACAACATCTGATTTCAGCCTTACAGGAAGAGCCGGCTCCAGTCTCAATTGTGCTTACCTGCCGGGACTCTGAGACAGTAGAAGCGCTAAATGCCGGAATTCAACTGATAGACTTGGGAGCAGACGAAGACCGGGAAGAGGAACAGGCTGAGTATCTTCGCATTCTAACAGGGGCATTGAATCTGCACCCTTTAGTGGCCGAAAGGGTACTAGGTGAGATTGGCGATCTGCAAACTTGTCACGGTGCTTTTCACTGGCTGCTATGTTCGCTGACGGAATTAGCTGGAGCTTCAGCTTTTAAATTCGAGAATGGCACCTTCACTTGGTCGCCTGATTTCCAACAATATGCTGAGCCTCAGATCCCTCTGCCGATCTCAACCCAAATAGAGGCTTCAATAACACAGCTACTAGATCGGGTTGCAACTTACCGCCCTATTTTAGATTGTGCTGCCTGTATCGGATTGGAATTTCGAGTTAGTGTTCTAGCCCAGGGATTAGAGATGTCCAGGTTGGAGGTACTACAACAGCTATCTGAAATTGAAGAACAAACCGATTTAATTTACGACTTACGTCGATCAGATGATGTCTTTGCCTTTCGTTCTTCAGTTAACCTGGAGGTCATTCGACAACGGAGCGGTATCAGAATTCAGGGGCCAACCAAAAACGGCATGGCGCAAATTATGCGAGAATATCATGCGCGTATTGCCAAAGTACTGGCCGATCAATATCCGCAGGAGGTTTACTCTATTGCCGACCACTTCTATACTGCTGGATTAGCCTGCTCAGAGGAGGCCATCGACGCTTGCTTGCGAGCGGCCCAGGCCGCACTAAAGCAATTTGCCGTGACCGATGCCCGCCGCTACCTGGACATGATCGAAGAATACCAACAAGTGGCCGACCATCGCCCGCGGGAGGTTGACTTGATACGTCTGTCGGCTGACCTGGCCCACATCTCTGGCCAGGACAGAGCCACAGCGGCCGAAGAGGGATTAACTTTTCTGTCACACGCCATCTCACCAGCCGTTGATATGATGCTGTTGGCTGCTCGCAGTTGCTATGATGCGGGAACAGATGAAAGGGAGCAGAGATATTTTGCCCAGGCTGTTCGTCTGGGCCAGCTAACGGCTGATAATCCGACTGCCAACCGGCTCCAGCAAGCGGAGGGACTTCATTTTGTGGGTATTAGCTTACCAGTGTCAGAACCTCAACAGCGAGAGAGCTATCTGCGACAATCTCTGGACCTGATCTCCGATGCCCCCACAGAGGATGTAATTGCCCAGAGGCTATTGGCCAGGATCCATAATTCATTGGCCCGTCAGCTTGAATCTACCTCTCCAACAGAGGCTGAGTACTTTTATCAACGCAG
>JASMLX010000082.1 GCA_030748495.1 Candidatus Poribacteria bacterium
TAAGCATGGAGCCCAGGTTGTTTTGCCTGCGGACGAACATTCTCAAAGCCAACCGCAATTGGAACTTTGGGATGATTTCACCTAGATCCCTTAATCCACCGATTACAGAAAGTGGTCGTGTTCCAGAAGTCATGATCTACTAAAGAACCCTCTCCTGCCCTTCGGATCTCCTCCCATTTAAGGCTTCGAATAACGACGGTCAGTTGCCGCCGCCTGCACCGTAGGGGCCTAGCAAATGGTTATTAGCTATTTCACTCGCCAATCTGCATGTTAGCCTGCGACCGGCGTTTTGAGAATCAACCACTCTGCGGGGTCCGAATCTCAATTAGTTTTCAATTCTTTTGGGCCAAGCAGACCGGATATTTTCTCCTACCTGCAACCCAGGCCGAAACTGTCTTTTTCTACCTTTGAGGCCTCATCTCTTTTGCTTGGCCCCTACAAATATAATCACTCTTCTGCCAAGGACAGGAGAGGGTTTGGACAACTCAGGATGGGAGTCGTTCGCTTGATGATCCAGGTCAACTGATGCTCGAATCTGAGGAGGGATAGCCCGAGTAACCCTTAAATGTCACGAATGATGGAGCATTCACTCATCCTCGATCTTGTATAGCCGACGGCTTTGGCCGCTGCTTCCATCAAACCATCAACGTGTATGAGTTCCATTAGTAGCGAGATTGCGTTCATTGGCAATCCATGACTGAGAAAATAACCTCACTCCAACAGGGCGAGGAAGAGTCGGTGTGTCATCTCTTTGTCTGTACGTGCGAGACCGCGGTAGTTCGTCAGGGCTTCTCTGGTCAGATGAATGCTGAAGACGGCCCCGATGTTGACGGCCTGTGCCGATACGATTTTACGGGAAAAAAGGCCATTCAACCCGTTGCAAAGCCGGCCGCCTAACTCATTCAGGTGTACAAACGCCCCAGACACAACCTCTCAGGGCGGTTGCTAAGGGCGACGGTATAGCAGGCAAGCCTGAATGGTATTGGGCGTTTGCATCTCCTTGATCAAAGCCAAAGCGGTGGTTTGGTCCACTACCTCTACCGAGGTATACCAGCCCCAGTCAGTTCTGGGCTTTTCAGTCACCCAAAGCATGTTGGCATACCAACTCCTACCGCCATCGCTGCTCAGAGCTAAACGAGGCGCGCGATGGTATCCACAGAGCAGGATTCCACCAGGGAGTTGAACCACCGAGCCGTGCGATCCGGTTAAGGTCTCAACCGGGCTGGACCAGGTCTTGCCGCCATCCCAACTATTGGCTCGACACAAACCGGTTCTCTCACCTCTAGGTTCGCCGGGAACTATCTCTGACACTCGATCCTCAGTACGCATTAACGCCACCAGTCCTCCGTCCTCCATCTTAGCTACCGCGGGTTCACCGAAAATCATCATATTGCCGGGGTTGCCGCAACCGATGACCGAAAAACTCCAGTTAGCCCCGTCATCACTACTGAGTAGTACACCTGAACTTAACCAGCCAGCCTGGAGATAACCGGCGACCGGAACCACCAACGTCCCGTCATCCAGTTCCAATATCCGCCCGCCAGTCCACACCCAGGCAGAATTCATGGGCGAGTGATCAATTTCGCTGCCCATTTCCTAGGTTTTGCCTTGATCGCTACTGTAGATCAATCGCATAGGCTTTTCAGAGACTGCCATCAGAGAACCGTCGCGACGCACACCAAGAGTGCTTACCGTTTTAACACCCTCCAACAATGAACCCTGGTAAGGTTTAGACCAGGTTTTCACACCGTCCGTGGAGCGAATAAAAATGGGCTTGTTACCACCCGGTTCTACCAAGACAATGATGGTTCCATCCGGCATACGTACCACGCATGGAATTACACGCTACCGTTCTTCATGGGTGGCGGGTCTTCCCTTGTAGATAATCCGTGACTCGGCAGGTTCCCATGCCACCTCTGTCACTGTGGAGTCAGCGTATCGCAGAAATATACGGTAATCTTCGTTCCCTTCCGCCAATGCAACTGATCCGAAATACCCGCTGGTGAGAACAAGGAGCGCAAGAACTACCAGGATCTTAGTGGTTGGGTTGAGTATATTCAACATTAATCTCCCTCCTCTTTTTAAATGGCTTTTTCAGGCTGGCGATGTAGATGGCAGATACGGATGATGTTTTTGTCCGGATATTGTTTGATGACGGCTACAGCAGTGGTCTCATCCACCATCTCTACCGAGGTGTACCAACCCCAGTTTCCTGATGGATCTTCGGTAGACCAAAGCATGTTGGCGTACCAATTTTCACCACCATCGGCGCTTAAAGCCAGACGGGGAGGTCGGTGACATCCGCAGAGCAGTACTCCATCGAGAAGTTGGATTAACGAACAGTGTGTTCCCTCTAGTGTCTTGACGGGAGAAGACCAAGTCTTGCCGCCATCATCGCTTCTCGCTTGGTGCAAACCGTGTCTGTTGCCTTGCGAATCAGCGGAGTTGCGTTTGGTTACCCGATCCTCGGTACGCATCAGTGCTACTAGCATATCACCCTCCAGTTCGGCCACCGCTGGCTCGCTGAAAATTATCCAGTCGCTAGAATTGCCACGCCCGATAACCGATAAATTCCAAGTAGTTCCATTGTCTTCGCTCAAGATAACCCCGGTACTCAGCCAGATGCCGTCCATATCCTGATCGGAGAGATAGCCGGCCACTGGAACTACCAGCGTACCGTCACTGAGTTCCAGTATTCGTCCACCAACCCACACCCATGCCGCAACCATTGGTGAAGAGTCAACCGAACTACCCACCGTCCAGGTCTCTCCCTGATTGCTACTATAGGCCAAGCGCAGAGTACCGTTGTAACGATAGCCCTTATAGGTGAGACACTCTCGACCATTAGGCAACGTCACTGCATGTTTCTTCACAGCAGACGTTCCCAAATTCTCGCTGGCCTGTTCCAGTACAGTTATCAGCCGACCGTCACGACCAATACCAAGGGTACTTACTCTTCCAACCTCGTTCGGCAATATGCCGCGGTAAGGTTCAGACCAGGTTTTTCCACCATCGGTGGACCGGATGAAAATTGGTCCACTACCCGTTTGCTGCACCAGTATAATAAGGCTGCCGTCAAGCAGACGCACGATGCACGGTTGCGCAACATGCTCATCTGGCTATATACGATAGACAATTTGCGATTCAGTTGGCGTCCACGGCGTCTCTATCATTTGCATGTGTCATGTCCTAAGTGTCCTGTCCTGATACTTGGATTGTTCCCCTTTGTTGTGTTCTCAATGCGATCGATCTCGCGCCCACATTCTAAATCAAGGGGTGTCAAATGTGGGAATATGCTCCTTATCTAATTTTTGGCGATCTCACTCCATTCGCCCTCTACACCGAGAAACCAGATGGCGGGCCAGAGACCATTTTGGGTTTTGATCTTCGCTTTTACTTCAAAAATACCGTATTTCCAACTATAGAAACCTCTGGTTGTGAGAGATAAAGATGTGTATTCAATAAATGTGGTGTTTTCTTTCCAATTATTACTCTGCTGTTGATAGTTGGGATTCGATATCCGTGTTCGTAGGTCCAATAGTTCTGATCTGGTTTTCCGTCCCTGATAAATTCATCCGTCCAGACCAATTTGTATCCGTCGGCAGAAGTTGCGGTCGACATCATTGCTGTCACCAGAAGCAATCCCAGCACGCCGTTTTCCTGTCACCAATATGGTTATGGTTAGCTCTTGCCTCGGTTAGACTACCTGTTACCTTCTGTTTCTGATTCGTCATATCCATCCTTCATCTCTCTATATGGATCAATTACATAGATCAACTCTCCCGCTTCCTTGGGAGAATTTCCCTCAGAAGGGAGAAACAGCGTAACGACCAGTTTCCCACGTCCCATCGAATCAGTAACCCATGTGGCGGTTGGATTGGCAAAGGCGGTTGATTCGGAATGAGTATTAATAGACAACCTCTTTATCGGCATTCCCCTGTCATCGCAAAGGAATACACGCCAAGAACTCCAATCCCCTCGCCTGTGTTGGACCTCTTGAAGGTAGAAGGATTTTCCATTCCACATGAATTTATCACGGTCACCAAAATTACCGGTCGATCCCCGTTTTTCCAGTTCGGCATTGATCTGCTCTGAGCATTCGGCTCGCCACGATTCGAAGTTAGTCAACGTTCCCTTGGCCAGCCGATCCACGTGGGCGTCCTTGTAATAGTGAAACCGAATGCGGATTTCAGATTTGCCCAACATATTCTCAGTCAGCCTTACGGACTCAAAGCTAGGGGTTCCTTCTGCTGTTGGAGCAAGCGTCCGTGGTATGTCGAATTGTCTTTTGAAGTCACCATCACAAAGATTGGCGAGGTCATCGTAGTACCGCAGGCGAATCCAGCATGAATTTGGCGCGTCTTTCTCGTAGGCCAGGAAGTATGCACCGTTATCGCACTGCCAGATGGTCGGTTGCGATGCGTGCGCGTCTAATGATTTGACATGCGCCCAATGAAGTAAGTCCGTCGAGTGTGCTAGATGAATGGAGAAAACCCCTTTTCTGAGTGTGTGATATAGTCCCATATATTGATCGTCACCGGCTTGGAACAGTTTGAGGCAATCCATAGGCCTCCTTTTATCGTCTCTTAATCGGTAAGCGTGTGATTCGGAGGTAGAGACAGACTCAAGATGGCGGATCAGCCTGTCCACACCAGCACTGACTACAAAGGTGGGCAGTCCCAGAAGCGCGATTGCTAGGATTCGGCCTAGGGTTGTGATCATATTCTCCTCATTCCGAGCGATCGTGTTAGGTGTTTAGAAGGCGGAAACTGCGAATAGGCTTCAGCAATATGTTTTGATAAACCTGGCAACTCATACAGCATTAAAACTGAAATCAAAGACCATCAATCGATTTTGACCGGAAAATGGTTCTCTCGATCAGAGACGCTTACTCCATTTCGAGACGACTCAAAGGCGAAGGCTGGAACGAATAGTACCTCTTTCTCAACTCAAGACCTTCAAAGCCAAGCCTATACAGGCGATCAAACCTCTAAAGCCAGCCTCTTAATCTTACACCAAAGTGATCTACAGTTCAACGGTCCGGTTCAGTTTCACTCCAACTCTACTTGTGATATGATATAGCCAATCTTCAATTGACAGTGGAATTGATAGTGGCATGCGTAAAATCATTCATATTGACTTGGACGCTTTCTATACTTCGGTCGAGCAGCGGGATAACCCTCAACTGCGTGAAGTGCCAGTAGTGGTGGGTGGCCGTCCTGAATCTCGAGGTGTAGTGGCGGCCGCCAGTTATCAAGCCCGCCGCTTTGGTATCCGCAGCGCCATGCCGATGAAAACGGCCCTGCGCCTCTGTCCTCAACTGGTTATCCTACCCTCCCGTATGGATGTCTATCGACAACAGTCAGCTCAGATTCGTCAAATCTTCCTTCAGTACACTCAGCTAGTTGAACCGTTGGCCTTGGACGAGTGTTATCTGGATGTAACTGACAACTTACAGTCCATTCCAACAGCCACTCAAACGGCCATGGCCATTAAGCAACAGATTAAAGAACAACTGCAATTGACCGCTTCGGCTGGGGTGGCCAGTAACAAGTTCCTGGCTAAAGTTGCTTCCGATATGGAGAAGCCGGATGGCTTAACCGTCATCAAACCGTATCAGGTAGAGGCGTTTCTGGAGAATTTACCGGTCAATAAAATGTGGGGCGTAGGACCGGTAACCTATGAACAATTGCAACAGATGCAGATCCAGACCATCGGTCAACTACGACAACTATCACTCGCCGAGTTGAATCGACAATGGGGTAAACTGGGCGTCCGTTTATACCATTTAGCTCGGGGTCAAGATGATCGAACGGTAGATCCATCGGATGGCAGAAAGTCGGTTAGCCGGGAGACCACCTTTGCTCAGGACCTGTTTTCACGGCCGCAAATCGAGCAGGAATTGGCCCAATTGAGTACTGAAGTGGCCCAAGTCCTAAGAACAGAAAAACTAAGAGGACGGAAGGTGACGCTGAAGGTGCGTTATCCCAACTTTCATATCCAGACGCGAAGTCAAAGCCAGGCTGGTGGTTGGGTAGAGGAGGAGCAGATCAGGCAAATCAGCCAGGGGTTGGTGCAAAAAACAGCGGTGGTAGAAAAAGGGGTCAGGTTATTGGGCGTGGGGGTATCCAGTTGGTGGCAGGAGAATCCACGACAACTGCGCTTATTCGACTGAGTCTCCGAGGGTTGTCAGTCTTGGTTGATCGCCATCTGCTTTCACCGGTCATCTAATCCGGATAGTATCCTCACTATAGAGGTGAAATAGATACAGTTGCACGTCAGGTAAAAATGGAAGAAATCGGGTCTGAGATTGTGGGCCTAGAGGGAAAACAAGCCTCTGCTGAAGGCAATGAACGGTAAAATAGAGGTCCAGCCAGAGGGTATCAACTATAAGTAGCGGGGTGAATTTGCAACCTGAACGTCAAATGGTTGTAAAAAAATGCAAAACCGTGCCAAGAGGCCCCATTAAAATCTGGTAGGCGATGGCTATGATGAGATCGAGGCTGTGTTATGCAACCTGCTTGGAGCAGTATAACCTGAGCATAACGCCTTGATCTTAGAGGGTAAAGTATGACATTCTGGTGGGTGATAAAAGAGACCGATGAGAATCATTCTGCGCCCTGTTTGGATTACTATCCTAATTACTGTATCTACTGTCTATTGATTGGGAGCTAAACCAGCGGAACACGTTTCAACTTTATAGTTTATAGCAGATATCGCTTAACAGCAAATGGGTCGCCTCTACCCACTTGCCTCTAGCAGTCGAATCGGTCAAGCGCTAGTCAGCTATTTTCTCTTTGTAGTCAGGAGTATTGAATGCCGAAAATTATTGTTGCCAACTGCTTTCAGGAAACTAATTCGTTTCATCCTAACCCTACCCTTTACCAACATTTCAGGGTCTATTTCGGTCAGGATTTATTCAGATCGGGTCGTCAGGATATCAACGGTGTCTTAAATAGCTTTGCCCAGCGATCCGATATTGAACCGGTGCCCACCTATGGCGCTGGTATGGGAGCAGGCGGAACCATCACCCAGGAGTGTTTTGAGCGGATAGCTAGCGAGTGCCTGGAATCTATAGACCAGAATAGCGACGGAGCCGATGCCCTCTATTTTTCCATGCACGGGGCAATGGCAGCAGAAGTCGAAATGGATCCGGAAGGGTACCTGTTGGAACAGGCCCGGCAGATCCTGGGTCCCGAGATACCGATCGTCATCTCACTGGATATGCACGGTACGCTTACCCGGCGCATGTTGCAAAACATCAATGGGGTAGCAATTCTACACACATACCCCCATATCGACTGGTACCAACTGGGAGAACGGGCCGCCGGGATGTTGCTGCGGATCCTCGACGGGGCGCAACCGGTCATGGCCAGTGTCTACACACCGACGATGTTACGTGGGGATGAGTTGAAGACAACCACTGGTGTTCACGGTACCTTTATTCGTCATTGCGAATCTCTTGAAGAGCGGGAAGATGTTTTAGCGGCCGGTATTATGCTGGGACATCCACCAACCGATGTACCGGAACAGGGATCCAGAATCGTTATCGTCACTGACAATAATCGGCAGTTGGCCCAAACGGAAGCCGTGGCACTGGGTAGAGACTTCTGGTCCATGCGGCAGCGGATGCAGGCGGTCTTGTATAGCGTGGAAGAGGCCATCGAAAAGGCCAGGCAGGCTAAAGGGACCGTTATTTTTTCTGATGCTGCCGATGCTACTAGTTCTGGTGCCCCCGGTACCAGTAATGCCATCCTGAAAGGTTTTTTAGATAGCGACTATAGGGGACGCGTTCTGTTCCCGATCCGGGACGAACCCGCGCTTCGAAAAGCGATGGATATCGGCATTGGCCAAACAGCTAGGATTGGGCTGGGTGGCAGCAGGGATCCTAGATTCACCCCTATTGAGGTGGAGGTTACGGTCGAAATTCTATCGACAGGCAGCTATTTTTCCTCAGATGGTTCCCTCAGCAACAGTGGTCCTCTAGCTGTACTGAGGAGTGATAACATTACCATTGTCGTTTCGGCCGAGCCAGGGGTGCTGTGCGATTACGCTATGTACCTGGGACTGGGCCAAGATCCGAAAAAATTCGATGTCGTCGTCATCAAACTACCACATACACCCCATCATCAGTACGACGCCTGGGCGGAAAGAAACATGACCATTGATGTGCTGGGAGCAGCCAGTCCCAATATCAAGCGTCTGGGCCACAAAGTCGTGCCGCGCCCCATCTATCCACTGGATCCGGAGATGAGCTACGATCCATTTGTGGAGGTGTTTTCCTGACCTGTCTGTTCAACTCTCTCTCATAACTGCGGTAATGGGTTATCACTTGGGCGAGGAGAAACGTCAGTTGTCCAGAGCAAATAAATTAGCAGGAGTAAATAATGAAAATCAGCAAAATTGAGACCATTCGCTCACCTGACCGGGCCTATTGCTGGATCCTACTGCATACGGACAGTGGCCACGTCGGCCTGGGCGAAACTTACCACCGTGCTGATCCGGCCGAGCAAGTGGTGCACGAGTTTGCACGGCAGATCTTGCTGGGTAGCAACCCTGAAAATGTCGAGAGCCTGTGGGACCGGATGTACAAGCTTGCCTCCTTCCACGGCCTGATGGGAGCGGAGTTGCGTGCCATGAGCGGCATTGACACCGCTTTGTGGGATCTACAAGGTAAGGTACTGGATCGGCCCCTCTATCGACTACTAGGTGGCTGCACAAACCCCAGTATTCCTATCTATTTCAGTGGTATCTACGATGAGGTGGCCATGGAAAAACAGGCGGTTCAGGACTGGTCGAAACAGTGTGTTGACCAGGGTTGGAAGGCTTGCAAAACAGCTCGATTTTTTGGCGACTTCTACGGTAATACTGCCGGTTATCTCAGCATGGCTGACCTGGCGACAGGTACCCGTCGATTCGAGTGGGTCCGGCAGGCGGTTGGCCATAATTTGGAAGTCGGCCTGGATCTACACTGCGCCTTCGATGTGCCCAGTGCCATCCGCATCGGTCAGGCCGTGCGGCAGTTTGCCCCCTATTTCATGGAAGAACCCATTCAACCACATAACGCTGCCGCCCTGCGTGAAGTCCGCGATAGTGCAGGTGTCCCTATTGCCGCTGGCGAGCGCATCTTCTCGCGCTGGGGGTTCCGCCAAATTCTGGAACTCAAGGCCGCCGATGTCCTCAACCCCGATCTGGCTTGGACTGGCGGTATCTCCGAGGTACGAAAGATCGCTTCTTATGCCCAGGTACACTACGTCCCCGTCGCACCGCATAACTACGGACCGCTCAGTTGTTTAGCTCTGACGCATCTGATGGCAGTCATTCCCAATACGCGCCACCTTGAATTTACCACCTATCACTACCCAACCTGGAACACCTATTTGGATGAGCCCATTAGCTGGTCAGAAGGGCATCTACCTTTGCCGCAAAGACCTGGGTTAGGGCGAGAATTGAGTGGCGAAATACTATCCCTACCACGCACGACGATAGAGCTTTGAGTTGGCCAGAATGGTAATCCTGTTACAAATATAATCGCAATAGATTTGATGGAACAAACCTCTGAAGAAATATCAGCAGCATCACCCACTCTTTCCTCAGTCCTGAAATCTCAGCAGCCTGTATCTCACTCTGGGCTCAGTAAATGGGTGTGGAGGCTGACACGTTTATAGATAGTTTGGGTACAACTCCGCAACTACTCACTTAAGGAAGAAACACAATAAATATAAACGGTTTCTAAACCGACGTACCGAATTCGTTTAATCTTCGCTTAATCCTTTTATTCGTTGTCATACTCCAGCAGTCAAAGGTTATGAGCTTTGCTTGATCTTACCCCAAGACGTCGCGAAGCCGCCTTTGGAATTTACCGGAAGAACAAGTTTCTTCAATTCCCTCTTTAACCTCATCGGGCATGCGGGCAATGTGCCGAATCAGAACTTCATCGATAATTCCAAAAAAGTATGTATGTGACGTTTGGCTGATACCCATCGGTTTCGCTTCCCACAAAGATATCTTGTGTTGATTCAGTAATCGCACCTCTCCGATCAGATAAACCTGCACTACCTGGCCGTTGAACGTCGCCGCAGTATGATACCATTCGTTGGGTTTGATATTCGCCCCACCAACGGGAGTTGCATAGGCACCTGCGATGTGAATGTAAGCTTTCAGTTGTGCGCCTTCAAAGCACATGGTATGCCCGGAACCTTCGGTATTGCTAATGATGTTTTTTATTGCCCCCGATTGTTGTGGGAAAAACCCACGCTTCCAAAGTCACTTGATTACGTGGAATGAGACTACTCCTCTTCTTGACGCAAACATAACTATCACCTGCTCCACTGAATTCTGAAGCGGAATCATATTTTCCTTTTACCTATTTGGTTTTGTTGATATCGCTGTGATTCTCATTTACGGAGATATCATGAGCGATATTCTCTTTATCCTCGTCAAAGGGAAGTACAGGACGAGATCTTTCTCTAATGCGTGTCCGGCAGTTTACCAGCAGAGAGCAAAACAAGGATTGAAAATAAAAGTCTCATAACCGACCGAATATGCGTTGCGGCAGAATTGAGAGATGAAACTCGCATGCTATTAGCCTCCTCGACATCAGTGTTCTCTCTAAGAGTCCAGAGTTTTGGCAAAAATTAAAATTCGCAGCAATCTTTACTGCTCTTTTATTGCCCGTTGAGCATGTATTAGTGTGCCAATGAATTTGTCGCTCTTGAGTTATTCATGGCGCTCCCAAGCCTCAGATTCCCATAAGTATTCCGACCACGGTTCAACCTCAATAACGTATTCCATGATTTTTACGAAAGACGCACCTCGGTTCTTTATCTTTGGCTGGATCAATTGTCTTTGTTTCCAAAGCCACCCTATACGTCCTCTTTGATGGTGGTCTATCTCTTCCAACCGATGACCCACATAAGCCTGATAAGTTACAGGCAGTTGGTGTCTTGTTTCAACCCACCTCAAAAGATCAATTTCACCTTGGTCGGGAAAATGGTGCAGGAGTTTGGCAATTTTAGCTTTGCCGCCTCCAATTTTTTCTCGATCCACTCGGATTTGCAATAAATGGGGTGGTTTCCCAATCTGCCACGGTGTTAAAAATTAGCGTTTTGCTCTCTTCATCCTTGGCATTGACATCAGCACCCCTCTGAACCAGCAACTCAGCAACCTCATATTGTCCTAAAAAGCGGTATAATGCAATGCTGTGTCTCCGTCTCCGTATTTGGCATTAACATTAGCGCCTTGATGGATAAGGAACTCAGCCATTTGGATTTGATCTTGAAGTATGGCCAAAGCCAAAGGGGTGAATCCGAGGCTGCCACTATCCTTAGCATTGAGATCTAGGCCTTTGACTAAATGTTCCCTGGTAGCTTTAAGGTCGCCCTCAGCGGTTGTGCTCCAAATTAAGTTGGCTGGTGGTTTAAAACCATCAAACTCTTCCGACGGTAGATCCGGATTGTTCGTCTCATCGGCGACCGACGTTTTAGAGGGCGAAAACAGAGACAGGTGTACCGTTTTGAGGGGAATCAGTTGGGCCGCAGCCAGTAACGGCAAACTGACCAGCAGTAGCGCCAATGTCAATCAGATAAGTTTTCTGTCAGTAGAATATTCTTAATTTGTTTCTCAAGTTTTGATGATTGATTTAAACCCAAGGCCAGTGTATAGCGCTGCTTCTGCCCGCGGAACTGATTAACAGGTACTGAGCATACTTTTTCTTGTCACCGCTCAGTTTAACCATCCACTGATCCGCAAAGGTGCTTATAGTTCCAAAAGACCTAATCCCTATTGTATTGTCCCTTCTTTGACATCAAACTCCTGCTCAATATTCTTAGCTGAATCTCCATTAACAACTACAATTACATAGTCTCCTTTCTCAATAATTGTTTGATCTGTCGGTAACTTTATTATATCTCTTGCCCCATCCGCTTCTTTTGCTTTTTTTGAAAGTCCAATCGAGACAGCATTATATTTCCGCTTTAGATCGCCGAAGAAGTGCCCGTAATCCTTGCCGATATACGGGTTAGAATCTGTAATCAGATATTGCCGAATATCATAGCCTTCCGAATTGGTGGCGGTTGCCAATAAATCTACAGAATACTCAGCAACACAAGATTCATATATAAAACTTGCGGCCAACCTCGCCGTGTATTGGTTGGTTAATACATGATTAGCCCCTGTTTGTCGAAACAAGGGTTCTAATCTGTTTTCTTCTATAATCGCGATAATCTTTGCCCCACTGAATTTTTCCCGTAAATTTGAGGTTATAATTATTCTTTCAGAATCAGTTCCATGCGCAACAAAGAAGCCATATGCAGTTTCGGCTTTAACCAGGTCGTAGTATTCCTCATTGTTGATATCCCATATTAGACTGTACAGTTGATTCTGATATTTTTTCTCATAGACTGTTCGGATTTGGTCTTGATTTTCCGGGTTTTCTGATACTACAGCGACCTTCAAACCGGAAGCAAGTAATTCTCTTATGATTTCTTTGGTCAGTGTATTCCAGCCCAATACTACAATGTGACTTCTAATAAAAATCGTTCCATCCCGACCTAGTTTTTTTTCATTAAACTCCTCAGCCATCCCCTGTGTCATAATACCAGTAGGTAAGGCGACAAACCCAATACCAAGTAAGGAGATGATTGAAGCCCAAAATTTCCCACCGGAGGTTATCGGAAAAACATCACCATATCCAACGGTAGTCAATGTTGCAACCGGCCACCAAAGAGTCGAAACAACATTCGGAAACTTTCCTGGTTGGACTTCATGTTCATAGTGAAACATCAAGATAGAAGAGGCCAAAATCAACATACACGTTAGTACCAGGGTGATAAAGAGTTCAGTAGCCCTATTTTTAATCGTCTTTGTTATCATATCTAAAGATGTTGTATAACGTCCAAGTCGCAAGATCCTCAGAGTTCGCAAGGTCTGTAAAATACGAATCATCCGTAAATCTAATTCACCGCCAGTTGACTGGAACAATGCCATATGAATATAAAAAGGAGAAATCGCGATTAAATCGATAATCGCCGTGGGGGAGATGATATATTTTAGGTGAGGATATTTTTCGCCGGGATATAACCGATGCGCCGTACATAAGCGCATTCCATATTCAATAGTAAAGATAGCAACAATGAAAACTTCCGTGTTACTGAATAGTTTTTTGTATGTTACATACAGTGTCGCAAAGGATTCCAGAACAATTAAAATTATACTACTAACGATAAGTAGTATGATAAAAATATCGAAAAAGCGATATGGGCCTTCTGTCAAATCTTTGTCAGGGTCGACAAACTTAAAAACTTCACCATTTATATCCATTTTCTCAACCTTCAACTGTAACAATCAGCTTTATTAGCTAATATGGATTGTTGGCTACAAAATTAAAACCACCGAATAATACGGCAATCCGAGACGCAATAAACAAATATTTCAAATCGACCTAAAACTATCTGTGCGACCGAAACGGGAAAGCTGTTAAACGATTGGTGAGTTATCACCAGATTTTGAAAATTGGTAACCGCCTTGTACGGCACCAGACTACACTTTATAATCAGCGGAACTGTGGTGAAGACTCGAATTTATTATCTGAATGCCGTAGATGCCTAGTTTTGTTTTTCCATCTTAATCAAACAGATAACAATATACCAGATCTCAGCTGTTTTGAAAAGTGATATACAGTAGATATTTATCGAATGGTTAACTCAGGACAGAGCTAACTTTTGGCAATGAGGCGGACAGATTCGATTGCAAGCCTAACAAGCAATGGTTGGATTTCCGGCGACATTCAGGGTTTTAAGACCCCGTATTCAATCCAGCTGACACCATCCTCACTTGACACAAATTTACGACAAATATGATGTTGGGATGGCACAAACGCGTAATGGATTTGTTATAATTCTATTACCATACCTTTTCAGATAAATTACAGATGTTTCACCTGCGATGTATTTCAGGTACCGTCGCAAATACAGAATAGAGAGGAATCAACTTGGCAGTCCAGCACCAATCTTCCAGTTCTCACCATTACGATAGCGTCATTTCGAGTACTGCAACATATCTCAATCACATACACCGGTACTGCCTGGTAAAAACCTTACTGTTGCTACTCTTTAGTTGGATTCACGTGGATTCAGCTAAAGCTATACAAGTGACAGAGATTATGTACAATCCGCCTAGCGAAGTTAAAACATCTAAAAAGGCGAAATCTTCAGTAGAAACTTCTACGAAAAGTAATGACACCAGTTACGAGTTCATTGAATTCTACAACGAAAAAGCCGACCGGCTAGATCTGGGTCAGTGGCAAGTCACACAAGGCATCAAACTTCAATTTCCAGAAGGGACGATCATCGAGCCGAGAACCTATTTTTTGGTTGCTAAAAATCCAGAAAAGTTAAAACAGTGGTATGCTAAATCTTACGATTGGATGATTGATGTCCCCGTGTTTGGCCCCTTCCAAGGATCGCTCAATAACCGAAAAGATCATTTGAGACTGAGTGATCCAGCCGGTGGGGCAATCATCGATTTTGCCTACAGTGATCGAGGGCAATGGCCGATGGCTGCAGATGGAACGGGACACACCCTAACCAAAATTTCACCCCGTTTACATCCCAATCGGGCCGAAAATTGGCGATTAAGTACCAACATAGGTGGTACTCCGGGGAAAGCGGATAAACCTCCTCACCTTCATCAGAACAGACATAATTTGGCCTCTGTGGTCATTAACGAAATTGCGATTTCTCCCAGCCACAAGGGTCGCCGCAAGTCGTCACCGATTTCGGTCGAAATCTATAATCCAACAGCGAATACTGTTGACATCAGTGGGTATTGGTTGAGCGACAACCCGACAAATTTAAAGCGGTATCAGGTTCCGGAGGGTACCCAAGTTTCTGCGGGTGGCCATGTTGTTTTCAACCCCGACCAACTTGATTTCAAGCTCAACCTGAAAAATGAACGTCTGTATTTTACCAATCCTTCGGTTTCACGAGTCCTTGATGTATGTCAATTCCAAAGGTCACCTACAGAATCTTATCTGAGCTGGGGCCGTTATCCTGATGGCATGAGCGAATGGTATGTTATGCCCACATCGCTGGAGAAAGCCAACAAGGTCGAACTCAATACCAGTATAGTCATCAACGAAATTATGTACCACTCTACTAGCAATCCAGCCAAAAATGAGTACGTCGAACTCTACAATCGTGGTACGGAGGATGTCGACCTTTCAGGATGGTCGGTTACGGGTGGTATCTCTTTCCAATTCCCCAAAAAGACAGTTCTCGTTTCCAACGCCTACCTGGTGGTGGCAAAGAACGCGCGTTGGCTTCGTTCGCAGTACGACCTACCGGTCAATCAGGTGGTCGGTAACTTCAAGCAGACACTTAGCAACGGAGAAGACATGGTCCGTCTGAAAGATACTTTGGGCAACCAAGTGGATCAGGTGCGCTACTATGACGGAGGCCATTGGCCCAAGTCGGCAGACGGTTATGGGTCAAGTTTGGAGTTAATAAACCCCTACCAAGATAACAACAATTATCAGGCATGGTCAGGCAGTAATGAAAGAGACAAGGCTGAGTGGCAGTATATCAGCTACACCCGCACCTGTACTCAATATAGAGGCGAAGAGGCGTGGCCTAAGTTCCACATGCACTTAAAGGGGGCTGGAGAGGTTTTAGTCGACGACATTCGCCTGACCTCGACCGACATGCCCTTTTTCGCGCGTGCCACGCGTCGCCAGGGTGAGTTGATTAGCAACGGATCGTTTGAGTATGGAGTTGAAGATTGGTCGGTTGTTGGAACACACATCGACAGCCAAACGGACGGTGATTCGCCTCAACACGGTCGGAAAAGTTTCAAACTGATTGCTGCTAGCGCAGGAAATACAGGGCCAAACCATGTCCAGATTCCGTTAGAATCGGCCCTGGAAGAGGGAAAGACATATACTATCTCATTTTGGGCCAAGTGGCAGAAGGGAAACAATCTGCTGTTAACTAGATGCTCTGGCAACCAAATAGCGGGAATGCATCGAATTCCAACACCTAAAAGGACAGGGACACCGGGTGGTCAGAATTCTGTCTATCAATCGCAAACAGGGCCTATTTTCAAAAATACGATCCATGCACCAGCCGTACCGATTGCTACAGATACGGTTGCGATCGATGTTCAGGTCTCTGACCCAGACGATATTTCGTCGGTAACGCTATATTACAAGCCCGATCGGGCAACACGATCTTCATCGTCTGCTGAGACCAAATTCTCTTCCGGTGTTACTTCATCGGCTTATCAAGAGGTACCGATGGTATTAGATACTGAGAAGAAAGATGACTACTACCACTATCGAGGTCAAATCCCGGCCCACTCGGCATATCAGACGGTCGCTTTCTACATCCAAGCGACTGATAAAACAGGAGCAACGGGTACCTGGCCCAAGGATATTCGGTTACCGGGGCTATATCGTATTGAGAGAAACCGAGATCGGGTTAAGCCGGACCTGCCAAGTTACCGGATTATCATGCAAGAGGACGATGTGCAAGAGATCAACAGCCGTCCCTCTTTAAGTAATCAGATGATGAATGCCACCTTCATTTTTAACGAAACCGATATCTATTACCAGGTCGGTTGCCGGTGGACAGGTAGTCCATACCGACGAGGGAGAAGTGGATCTCCAAGTGGTTATAAGATCCGCTTCCATGCCGATCAAAAGTTGAACGGTGTCCAACAAATGGCACGATTCGATCGCAACGACAATTCTCCCGGCGGCTATTACAACGAACGATTATCCTACTACCTATTGCGCAAGATGCGGTTGCCAACAAGCCAGCAAGAGTGGATCACCGTCCGTTTCAACAGTGATCAAGGACATCCGGTTTGGGAAGATATTCTACCGCCCAACAGTCGTTTTTTATCGATCTTCTACCCGCAGGATGCCAGAGAGCAGTTGTTCGAAGTGAGCTCTTATTTCGATTTTCGGGGGGACCTCGGCGATGCAGGTAACTTTGAGAGCAGGGGAGCTGATTTCCGCTGGCTAGATAGTGATGACGCTAATCTGTATCGGTGGAATTACCAACCGCGGTCACGTGAAAGTGAGGGAGATTTCGACAATCTATTTGATCTGCTAAAAGCGATGAATCATACACCTGATGGTCAGTACGAAGCGATTATGGACAAGCATATCAACGTCGAACAGTGGATGCGGATGATAGCCACTAGGGTTGTTGTCGGTGACTGGGACTTCATCGGTAACAGATCGGGTCAAAATGCTTATCTGTACCGTCCTGGTAAAAGCAAAAGATGGGAATTGCTCAGTTGGGACAACGAGTGGGGTTACGAGCGTGCCAATATGTCGGTTTGGGCCGACAGTCCTATCCTTCAGCGGTTCCAGAAAAGCCCCAAACACCAGCACCTCTATTTCGGTTTTATGCGAGAAATGATGAACAAATACTTTAATGTAGCCTATCTAGAACCTCGGCTTCAACATTATCACCAGATAGTTGGAGGCACGTCACCAGAAACACTGATCACGTTTATTCAAGATCGCACAGCCTACCTGAATCAGGTAATTCCGCAGGCCAAGCCGAAAATCATCCAT
The DNA here is from genome assembly GCA_030748495.1 of Candidatus Poribacteria bacterium. GTDB lineage: Bacteria > Poribacteria > WGA-4E > WGA-4E > UBA9662. Next base: position 17,585 of record JASMLX010000082.1, read on the forward strand.
ATCCAGCGCAACGCAGACCAACTGCTCTTACAGGGCACAGCCCCCGTTGAAACCAAGTCAGTTCAGATTGCCCAAGCGGGTGCATCTGAGGTCGAACACGAACCACAGTGGACTGGAGCCACAGAGTGGAGACTGGTGTTACCCCATACGGCGGAGCCTATCTACCTCAAGTTCTTGGACTATGATGGCAAGCCAATCGGCGCTGAACATAAACTGGATCAATAGGAGAAATGCATGATATTCAACATCCAATCCATCAGTATTCAATTCGTTAGACGACAAGTCGCCTGGTTGTCAATCGGGAAGTTGTGTCAGTTCTTTCTGATTATTGGGTTAGTTCAATTTAGCAACATCGATTTGATTGAAGCTGGTACTCCAAACCTAACCGAAAATGTCAAACTGCAATATAGAGCAGAGCTCGATTGTCGATTCGTGACCGAAAACCTGACCCTGACCCTGGCTTACGAAGTTGATTCATATTTACTGCCGGGAGCGCGGTACGATGTGCTTCGATCGAAACTCAAGTTAGCTGTCAGTGGCGATCGTGACGTGACCAAAGCCTATCGGGCCAACTTCGGTTCATCTGACTTGGAAGGGCAGTTTATAATTGCTTACCAATCTGCAGTTTCCGATGATGAGATACCTGTTCTACTGAACGGACCTGTTCGAGGTTTGTCAGCGTCTGAAGCAATTTGGGCTTTTTCGACGACATCAACGGCTTTCACGGTTCCGCTGAACCTCATTGCAGCTTTAGCTTTAACTAAAGTTGGAGACAAGCAACAGCCTATGGATACTGTTGCTCAGTTTGACCATCCCGCTATTGGTCAATGGGAGACAGTGATTGAAGACGTCATCGCTAATCAGCAAAAAGGCTCGGTGACAGGTTGGTTGCGTGGACCAGACGGGGCCACAATGGTGATTACAGACAGCCATTATCAAACCACCAATACCACCGATCATCCAAGCCGAATTTTAGAGACATCGATATCGCTATCTCTGGATGCCACTCTACCCAAACAACCCATCGACGAGGACCCTTCTGACGATGTGACAGAGTTGATGGCCGACCTGTGGTTCGATGAATCAGATGACTCCAGTAATGTCGATGAAAGTGAGATTTCGGTTCAGGACTTACCTCAGCCGTCAGAAGTTTACCAAATCGAGATCACCTACAACAGTGAATTGGTTAATCAGACTGGCCTAACCCAAACAGAGGCAGATACGGCTCAACAACTTTTACAGCAGGTTGAGCAAGCCAAACATACTTTGGTCGAGGCTTATTTAGAAGGCGATGACCGTTCCGTGGACACGCAACTTTCTGTTTCGTTGGATGATTCGGCAAGGCCATCGATTCTGCCACCCTTGCTATCCGACTTAAGTTTAGTACTAACACAATTGAAGCCAAGAGCCAAATCGCTGATACGACTGCCTGTGCCGGATATGAGTGCCGACGTACCAGGAACGTCCACTACTGTTCTCGATCAGCCTAGTGATCCCAATGCTCTACTGTTGCCCCCGACTGCCTTTACTGCCTCGCCAATAGCGGGGGAAAATGATGTTGTTTTGAGTTGGCAACCACACCCTGATGCTAGAGTCCAAGGCTACGAGGTTTTGGCTGATGGGAAAATAATAGACCGTATTGACGATCCAGATGAAGTTGAGTTCTACCATTATGATCTGACACCGGATGCCCAGATTGCATATCAGGTACAGGCGATTGTTGAAGCTAGTGCAAGGGAATTAGCCAAACCGGCCATCACTAACGAAATTCTGGTCGTTGTCGGTACGGATACAACTCCACCGTCACCACCAGAATCAATGGAGGAGGGTATTCCATTCAAGAAAGGGGAGCCATCGGACAAAGTTGGCAAGATGTCGGACCGACAGATAACCTGGGAACCGAGCCTATCCGGAGATACCGTTTCTTACCAAATCAGACGAGGAAATACGGTCCTGGCTACCGTTTCGGCCAATGAAAACCAATACTTTGACAGCCAAGGTGATTTTTCCCAAAAGTATGCCGTCTACGCCATTGATGACGGTGGTAACCAGTCGGATAAACCGGAAGATAATAGTGGTGGTTTTCGTGGTATGTTTGAAAAGTTCGAACGGTATTCACGTGAGGGTGAATTAGGAAAATTCATTGTCTGGTCGGAACGGCTCAAAGCTAACGTTCCGTTTAGAGGAATTTCCAATTTTTTGCGGGGTAACCTGATCGACACCTTTTCTTCCCACCAGGAACTCCCCAAACTGGTTGCGGTCTATACTTCTGCAGTGGAGAGCGAGCAGGATGCAGGAATATTGAAGGATTATCAGTTGATCCTTGCCGCCGCTTACCTGGCTGCCGGTCAACCAGAACAGGCAATAGAGGCCTACCGACAGCTATTGAAAAAAGCCGATGATTCTGAGCGGATAGAACTCTCATCTAATCTGGTACAAGCCTACCTGAGCAAAGGGGATTCTCAGCAAGCTATCGCTATTCTGACCTCAACCATTGAAGATCAACCTAATCACTATGGTCTTTACAGACAGTTGGCAGAGGCATATGCTGGTTTGAAAATGATGCCCAAAGTCCAAGAGGTTGCCCAGCAACTACAACAGGTGCTCGATCGCGCCGACAAATCGGATCGAAGAGATCGCAGAGGGTTTTTTGACGATAGGCAAGAAGACATCTTTTCAGCCCTGGGACACATTTACATGATGGCCGGGGAGTACGAACACTCAATAGCTGTCTTCAAAAGAGGGATCTTTGATGCTCGTAATCGCTATTTAATCCGTTCGTTAGCCGACGCCTATGAAGCCGCAGGCCAAACTGAGACTGCCGATCAGATTAGAACTTCAACCCAGTCAGAGGAAGAAGATGACCGACGAGAAAGGGGGTCTCGTCGATCCGGAGGAACTGTACCCGACACACCGATAGTCGATGCCAATGGGAGCGAGATGCGGTTGTCTGACTTCTCAGACAAAATTATAGTCCTGCACTTTTTCTCGCCTGACCAATCCGAGGCCAATCTGCAGACACTGACCCGATTTTTTCATGATAAAAAGGGGAGTCTACAGGTCGTCGGCATCACGGGCGACCATCTTGCGGCAGACGTTAAAAATCTAACCCGCCAGCTAGAATCGGTTAACTTTCCTCTGGTCAGATTCAATCAAGCCGAGTGGGACCTCTTCGAGTTTGCAGTTGGTTTCCAGATTAAGTCAATTCCTACCACATTGACGATCATTGGCAATGGCTTGCTGGTTGACCAGAGACATTATACCGATTTATCAGCAGAAACGCTCCAGGATTTAGTACGGTCAACTCGACAGAGAAGAAGTGACATGGATCGTGATCCCAACGTTTTGTGGGCAGATCGAGTGGTTAACTTTAGCAGCCAATACTCAGACATTGATTGGTCGGTAGAACAGGTACTCGGGCCGCCTGATACCTACCCCGCTCATGGTGATCGGCCAACCGCTTGGTCCCCTGGCGTAAGCGATACCGGCCATACCGAGTTTGTTCAGGTTGGGTTTGAATCTCCAACTCGCATGGAGGGATTGAAGATTTATGAGACGCGTAACCCGGGGGCAATTACGCAGGTTGTTGCCGTTGATGAAACCGGCCAGCGTCATTCACTGTGGCAACCAGAAAGACCTGAAACAATCTCTGTGAAAAAACGGATTTTTCGAATTCAACTTCCACCTACAGCCTACAAGGTTGATACGGTAGAGATTCATCTAAGATCTCAAGCCAATTCTGACTGGAACCAGATCGACGCTATTGGGATTCTTTACCCACAGGACTAGGTCGATCCAGGGGCCAACTTAAAAAGTTAGCTTAGCTGACCAATTCAGAGCTATTTAAGGATGTGTTATGAATACCTCTAATGCTCAAGTTTATCGTGTCGCCATCATCGGCACTGGTCGTATGGGTGGACTGATTGAAGACGAACTGTCTGTCAACCAGTTCACAAGTCCTTATGGTCATTTCAGTGCCTACCAGTTCATCGAACAGACCGAAGTTGTGGCGATAGCCAATCGAGGTGCCGAGCGATTACAACGATTCTCAGATCGCTTTGGCATTACCAATACCTATCTGGATTACAAAGAGATGATACAGGTAGAGAAGCCTGATATCGTTAGTGTGACCACGCCATCGTTCGCACGCCCAGAACCGATCATCTTTGCCGCCGAAAACGGCGTTAAAGGAATCTACGCGGAGAAAGGGTTAGCCCCCTCCTTGGAATCTGCCGACCGTATTTTGGCGGCTTGCCAACGTCATCAGGTGGCTTTCAACTGGGGAGCGATGCGTCGACATCACAACGGATTTGTCCGCATCAAAGAGGCTATTCAGGATGGTGAGATCGGTCAACCCCTCTACGCCATTATGTACGCCAAGACCGATCTAATCAAACATCACCCACACACCTTAGATCTGGTTTCGATGCTGCTTGGAGACCCGAAACCAGAATGGGTAGAAGGCCGACTCGCTCCTGCACAAGGGACCAGATCAGCACCAAATTACGATCCCCAATTGCACGCTTTTATACCACCGGAGGGTGAGGAAATCGCTGACCCCATGGTAGAATCTTTCCGGGTTGGTTATGCCAATGGAAGTGAAGGTATATTTTTGCCGGTACCCGGTCGGTTCGACATTGACATCCACGGAACCGAAGGGTTTGTTACTGCCTGGGATAACGGCGGATCTTTCCGCATTAGGCGAGGTGATCGAAAAAGCGACCAAATCTCGGAGCGAACGATTAGCCCGGCTGGGGAAGGTCCCACCGTTTGTACCATTCGCAACGTTATCCGAGAAATGGAGACCAGAGAGAAAACAGATGGTAATATAGAGGTTACCATGCAGTCAGTTGAAGTCCAGTTTGGCCTCGCCCATTCACACTTGAATAACGGGCAACGGATTAACCTTCCCCTGGTTGACAGGACGCTCTATATTCCCGGCGGATAAGGTCGTCCTCATACACCATCAAGTGAGCGAGCCTATCTATCCAGCTAAGACAGAGGAAATGATACGTAGGAATCCCTGATTGGTTTCAGTAGCAGCAAAAAGAACCAAGGGACGGTCAGCCAGGTCAGGCAGATAAAATCTCCGATGACCGAAAGTGGAATCGATGATAAGGTGTAACGGTCACAGCACTCTAGCGTAAAATTACGCCGAAAGTTAGAACGTGCCATCCAATTGGCAACTCAGGATGAACCCAACTCCATTTGCACTAACAGATTTGAGGTATTAAATGATTATTGATTGTCACACCCATACCTGGGAGTATTGGCCTTATAACCCACCCGTACCGGACCATGAGAGTCGCGGCAGGGTTGAACAACTGTTGTGGGAAATGGATCGCAATCAAGTCGATCAGGCGGTATTGGTCTGCGCTCGTATCGATCATAACCCGGACAATAACGATTATGTAGCCGAATGTGTCGGGAAGTATCCAGATAGGCTAATACAGTTTGCCGATGTCGATTGCTCCTGGACCGAAACCTATCATCGCCCCGGTGCCGCTCAACGGTTATCAGAAGCAGCGGAAAAATATCATCTGACCGGATATACACACTATCTGCGCAGTGACTACGAATGGTTTGAGTCGGAAGAAGGCCTGGAATTTTTTGAGACGACCGCAAGCTTAAACCTGATCGCCAGTTTGGCTTTAGGCGCAGGATGGCACCCCGCACTGCGGAGACTCGCCCATCAATTTCCCTCCGTGACGTTTCTTTGCCACCATATGGCCGGAGCCAGAGCCAGCGAAGATCCGCCTTATCCAGACTTGCAAAAGATTCTGGAATCTGCTGAAGTTCCCAATATCTACATTAAACTATCCGGCTTTCACTACGTCTCACAGGTTTCTTGGGATTTTCCTTATTCCGACACTTTATGGATCGTGCGAAAACTATATGAGCACTATGGCCCCGAGCGCCTCTGCTGGGCCTCAGACTACCCACCGGTTCGATCCCACATGACCTACCAGCAATCCCTGGAGGTAGTACGGAAACATTGCACCTTCTTTTCCGAAAAAGACCTGGCGCTAATTCTGGGAGGGAATATGCAACATCTGTTAGCGAACGCGGGTTCAGGGAAGTCGTCGCTTAGCTAGCAAGTTGAGGTAGTAGCTAGCAGAGTTTTCCGCTCACAACTGAAGACTTCACTTACACACGGGCCCGCACCAATCAGACATCTGCGGGAATCAAAAACGGCTCTGAGTGATCAATCGTCGATTGTTAGGCGCGGAGACTGATGGGTTGCCCCTTCCTTCACGTAGTGACTCAGGCGTGCCTACGCCGTGAGGGAATAGTTCTTGACCCATTCACAAACCTCCTTAATCGTTTCCGGCTGGCAGAATGGGGGCATTACTCCCGCTGATGAGATGACTATTCCACAGTGATGTGGAAGTGCGTCTAAATCCTGTTCAATTTCAGCGATGATTTCTTTGGGAGAGCGCCTCCAAAGCATGGCGTTGGTCCCACCAATTAGACACTTGTCGGGACAGTTGCTTCGCCCATCCAGAAGTGTCGTATTGCCCAATGTCGGTGATGTAAAGGCTTCAAACGCTTCCACAGAAAGGGAGGCCAAATCCGGCAACAAAGCTTTGAGATGCCCGCACATATGGAGAATAAGTGGACGTCCTGCGGCCCGGGTAATCTCTCCATACTCTTGGATGTGGCGGTAACAGTATTTTTGATATTGGTCCGGTGAAATCAGTGTTGTCGAGGTGTTCTCGATAAAATAGAAAACGTCGGCGACGCTGTTTTCTACCAGAATTTCCGTCTTTTTTAACAAGATCTGGTGGATGACTTCAAACAGGGCCTCGACCTCCTGTGCATAATCCATTAGAAAATAGTGAGCGCTCTCCACGCCAGCGAGCCACTCCACCCAATACATCAAGGGCGATTCACCAATTCCGTTAATAGTCAGCGCCTCGTCCCCAATCTTTGTGACCTGTTCTTTTGTCTGCTGTATGGCCTCTTCATCTAATTCAACCGTAACGTCTGAGAAAAAATCCGTCATGAGCCTGATGTCGTCAAGGCTCCGAACGGGAAACGCCACAGGGTGCCAAGATTGAGATGGGACGTCAAATCTTTTAATCAGTTCCATTTTGCCATGCAGTGTCCGGTAAACTGTTTTCTGGACACCATTTTGCGTCGTCGTTTCGACTGCGGTGTTCTTTCTGACCTCCTTAACGCAGCTAGATACACCAATGTGCTTATCGCTCCCAATCCAATCGTGTATAGAATTGCTATCCATATTGTGGAATAGCCCCGTCTGTGCTCTTGAATATGCTGAATTCAGTTTCGGCCAGAACGGCAGTCTATCGACAGGTTCCATATGGACGGCTGCAAGCCACCGCTCTTTAGATGTCATCGGTTTCATCTTATCACCTTTTTATTAAAGTTCGCGGATTTGGGATTTTGTCGGGATTTGAATCTCGACCTGCTCTTTCAACCGGTTTCTAAGAAACTCACACCAGGCGTTTAAACATCCAGCCAGTGGGTAGCGTACTTATCCATAGCTTTAGCAACTGCTTCGATATTTTCGAGCGGCGTCGGTGGATAAACGTCCCAAATTAAATCCAGCCCGCCTTTGGGAGAACCGAGGGTTTGAATACAGTCGAGTATGTGTGCGTCGTTCTCTTCCGGTGTTCCGAAAACAGTGACTTTTTGCCGGTCTACATCGAGCCGGATGAATACCTCCCCCTTTGCCAACGTGTGGAGATGATCCAGACCGTTGACGAAATCTTGCGGATTGAGAATGGAAACCCCACATTCGATTAGATCCGGTATAATGTCGCAAACGTATCCATCGGTGTGAAGGGAAACATGAACTCCGTTAGAGCGGCAGTAGGAGAAGATTCGTTTGTAGGACGGCTTTATATATCTGCGCTAGGAATCAGGGCTCATAGGAAGTGCGTACTGTAGTCCCAAATCATCCCCGAAGCCGATAATGTCTGCGCCAATTTCTATCCACCGTCGGACAACCTCAAACCAGTAGCTCTCTACGATTTCGATCAGTTCTTCCAGTTCAGGGCATTCCTCTGCGATATCAAACATAACCTTTTCAAAACCGCGTAGATAGGTGAGACGAAGGAAGATAAAACCGTGATCTGTACCGCTATGGACAACCTTTTCCTGAGATTTAGTGTGTTCGGCACTCTGTTTCGCCTGTTCCCAATCGGTGAACTTCATCGGGGTCAGGTGGCTGATACGTTCCCAGGTCATTCCAAGAGTCTATTGGATGGCCGATACACTGACCATCAAGGGATTCCAGCGGATAGATCCAGTGACATCCCCATCTGTCCGTTAATTCGTCGTTCGCCTTACGCCCCGGCGAACGGCCAATGCCCACCGAGACATGCGACGAGAATCCCTCTAGCCAGTCTAACTTCTCTTTGTATTCCTTCCACACCGGATGGGTAATTGAAATGTGTGAACGCACACATTTATCACCCTCCAGGTTTATCTGTCTGAAGAACTTCTCTCTTTCATTTTCCATAGTATTTACCTATGGAGAATTCACACTCCTTAAAATTGATGATCTGTGCGATTCTCACTCCTCCGTTCTTGATCTTTTACCTTTACCGGGTGGTAAGAACCGTCCTGGCCTATTTTTCTTCTGGTTTCTCTTTCGACCTTCGCCCTCGCAGAAGTAACAGAACCAGCCCATATTCACCTCCTTCAACCCCTGATACGCAACGAAATCTAGAGTTAGTGCGGTCCTTATCACCCGGAAAATTACCGGTGCGGATCGACGACTATGGTCGAGACTTGATAGTCGCCCACTGTATCGCTAATTTATCAGTCAATTCCACCGGTGCAACCCCGTTGTATTCCAGCATAAATAGGCCACCGGCGTATCCTTTAAAAGCGTGAGCATTCTTGATTCCCCCTTTCTTGGAACCGATACTATGGCTAGTTCGGATCTGGAATTCGCCGTCATCACCCGATCTGATATCTTTCCATCTGGCAACTAGACCTTCATCATTTTCACCGGTGCTGAATTCAACGCTATCTTCACCTGTTTTGTGAGCCGCTCCAGAAGATTTATAAGTAAAGCTATCAGCCCCCATAATCTTCCAGTTAGTGGTGCGCTCTTTATAACCGGGGCCACCATTTCGATTAACCGTCCCCACAAAAGTATAGAGGCTATCCGCTTTTAGACCTGAAAATACCAGGTCCAAGTGCCAACCGGGCCCGTCGTTGTAACTCATATTCCCGGTAGCATCAGCAATATCACCGAAGATCTTATCGGCATCACTACCATCGTTGAACATCGATTCATCTTTGGCCCAGTTAATGGTGTTGCCCTGAGATTTATGTTCGATAAAACTGGCCGTTACCCCCGTCTCTTCACCCGTCTTAAACTGAACTAGCTTCCCTTCTTCCGGAAACGGATTGCCACGGCCAAGGCCAAAGGTGGTAACGTTTTTCTTGTGAAATTGAACCCCTTTTTCGTAGACACAATCATTATACGCTTTCCAAGTTTCTAACGCATTAACGTTAGCGACAACAAAGGTCAATAAAACCGACGCGATTGTAATCATCCATCTATCACTACCTGAAGCCGATTTAGGTTTTTGACTTAACTGTATGTATCTCATTTTCAATCCACCTCTTGTTTTTGTAGGAGGGTAAGGCCATGATTCCTCCGGATCAAACCAACTAAAATGAATGGCAGACGCCCTAGACCGCAGGCTGCTGGTCTCTTCAGTTGAGTACATCCGTAAGAATGAATTCCCTCAATCAAGTCGGCTGCACGTCTCAATTTCTGAGCCTAAATTCACAACTGTTAGGCTTAGTCAATTAGCTAAGTGGCCGATCCTTTAAAAAGAGCTACGTTTGATTTGGCTCCACAGGTGAGCCAGTTTTCCCTTAGCTTCAACCGGCATTTCTGTTTTCATACTCAGTTGGATTTGGTCTGGTGATAAGGCTCGATGCCAAACTCTGACTTCATCCACTGCTCCCATATACACCTGGTAAGCCTTTCCTCGCCCTTTATCGACGCGATTCCAACCACCAATGATGGTGTCTCCTTTTTTTCCCAGATATTTCTCAGCCGCAGGTCCTTTTTTGGCCATTTCACCATCCACGTAGATAGTTCGTGTCTTTTTACCGTTATCGACGCAGAAGGTGAGGTTATGCCACGCTCCTTTCTTGACCAAGCCAGCATCGGTATCCAGGTCATTAGAGTAGTAGCCTAGCCGAACTTTGCCTGTGCTGTAGAGACGAAGGTGTAAGCTCAGGTTTTTGGAGTTCAATTCGTGTTGTGAGAAGACGACCTCTTCAGCACCGCTCAACATATCCGACTTGACCCAGAATTGGATGGTAAAGTCCTTATCGTTGAACGGAATGTGCGGGGCAACCACCCAGGTTTTACCGTCAAACTGAAATCCACCGCCGATTTTACCATCTATCCATTTTGCATTACCATCTACCTTGGCATCGTTGCCTTGCCCCGATTTATCGGCGACCGCATCTCCACCGCCTTCGTCAAAGGTCAATGCCAGCACTAGCCCATCCAGAATATCTGCCGCCTGAGTGGGTTGAAGTACCAGTAGAAGTGAAATCAGGCTAAAAAAAGATCTGTATGTCTTAATGATAAAAAGCGCTCGCATAAAAGTTAGGCTCCAATCTTACAAATAGGTATATTTCCCACGAATAAACTCGGAGGATGCAACAGTATACCGGGATTTACATCATGGTAGCAAGATGATGTCAAGTAACAAGCGGAAGAGGCCTGGCCAATTGATCAAAACGGCATTACCGTTCTGGATCCATACACCGAAAATCGGCGGATCTATACTCGTCCGATTTGATTATCCGATTGAGACGGATAATATCACAGGACCCTAAGCTATTTAGGGCATGATGTCACTGGGGTCCCTCAACTTGGCCTCGATAGAGCCAGTGATGAAGAATCACTCGCAGGCACCCGGCAACAAAAGCGGCTGTTTGTCACTCGAGATCGCCATTTCGGACGTCCTATCTTCTTGGGTCAACTTGGCATAGGCGTTTTCTACCTACGCATACTTTTCCACAGCACAAAATATCGTTCATAAGGAACTGGAAAGAGCGTCGTAAATTTATAGTCAAAGAGAACTCAAACAGTCATTGGCGGATTTTTTTGTAAGTGCAACAGCTAGTATTTGAAAAAAAGCGAGTGAGATACTATTCTCGTTTTAGTCAAAGA